>JAEWCT010000051.1 GCA_023390485.1 Pseudomonadota bacterium | reverse complement strand
GCCGAAGGTCTCCGTCGCGGAGGCGGACCGGCAGCTGGCGGATACGTCCGCGGCCATCCGCAAGGCCATCGGCAAGGACCCGATCTACCTGCGCCCGCCCTATGGCGCGATGACGCCGGCGCTGCGCAAGCACATCGAGGACACCTTCGGCCTCACCATGGTGTATTGGTCGGCCGACTCCCTCGACTGGAAGAACCGCGACGCGCAGGCCATCTATGACAAGGTGATGGCGCAGACCCGGCCGGGCGGCATCATCCTGATGCACGACATTCACGCCTGGACGGCCGCGATGCTGCCCGATCTCTTGAAGGAACTTCACGACCGCGGCTTCAAGGTCGTCCACTTCGTACCTGAGGGCCATATCGAGACGATCGCCTCCTACGACGACGCCGCCCAAAAGGCTGTTGCTGCGAAAGAGGCGAAGAAAGCCGCGAATCCGATCGCCACGCGCTCGATTGTCTGGCCGATGTCGCCTGCTCCAACACCTTCACCGGAAACGGACGTCGCTGCCGTGACAGTGCCGGGAACCAAACACAAGCCGAGCCGATATAAGAAAGTTTCCACCAAGCCCTCGATCACCGAAGGCCTATCGGGCGAAAGCTCCGAAGCTCCGGCGACGGCTGCGAAAAGTAAAAAAGGCGGCAAGCCGAAAGAGCCGGAATCGGTCTGGCCGTCCTTCTTCAACTGATCACGCGGCAAGCCTGACGCTCAGGCCGCCCGATTTGGACTAGCGTCAGCCGGCGCGGCGCTCCCTGCTGGCGGCGGAGGTGTTATCGAACTCTCCCCAACAGCTGGCACGTGAGTCGAGATTGCCTCGCGCAGGGCTTGCTCCTTCGTATGATCGAGCGAAGTTTGTAAGAGCTCGCCGCCTGTCCCTCTGATCGCCTCCAATAGCTTGTCTTCAGTCATCTTCCTGATTTCGACGAAGAGAGCGGCGCTTCCGGGCGTCAGCTTGGACGCGAGTTTCTTCATGAAGTCGTCGTTAATGCCGTAGTCGGCAAGGGCGCCGCCCAGCGCACCGGAGGCGAGCCCGACCGCCGCACCAAGCAGCGACATCAGAAAGATCAAGCCGACGAGCGTTCCCCAGAAGCCGCCGGATATGGCGCCCGCAGCGGTCGTATTCATCAGCTGATTGAGCTTCACCCTGCCGTCTTCACGTCTGACCGCGATCACGGCATCGCCGATCTCGACCAGATACTCGTTTTGAAGTTGGAGCAGCTTCGTGCGCATTTCTTCGGCTTTCGCCTCGTTCGGATAGACGATGACCACGAGATCTGACATGGCGGTATCTCCAGCATTGAAAGCCGTACGATCTTGCGCCGAACGATCCAACTTCATCGCCAAGGAAATAGATCAAATTGGAGAAGTCAGCCGCGGCGGATCCGGCGTTAATCATCGCATCGGCCCGGCGATCCGATCTATTTGAGCGCCCCGGTTACCAGCCGGCAACGGCATTGCTTTCTGATTTTTAAGGCGTTGGACGGCTTCCGGAAAGATTGGCGCAGGCAAATTTGCTGCACCCCCGCGATGCGCAGCACGCGCACGACCCTCATGGATCAGGAACAACGAAGATGGATGACACCACGGCAAGCCGCCCCAAATCGGTGGGCACAATCGCTTCGCATAAACGGACCCTGGCAGCCTGCGCCGCCATCATAGCGACGCTCGGCGCCACCGCCGTCTTTGCCAACACGAACAACCTCCCCGGCAAGCCAATGGTAACGCCGGTTGCCGATCTGAGCGCGACTCATCAGGACAGTCACAGTCAGAGCGAGCCGGGCTTCGCCAACCTCGTTGATCGCGTGAAACCGGCCGTCGTCTCGGTGTTCGTGAAAGCGGACCAGATCGAAGATGTCGCCGGCATGTCGGATGGGCAATTCGACGGACAAGACGGAGACAACCCGTTCCGGGGCCAGCAGCCTTTCAACTTCCGTCAGTTCGGTCCGCAATCAGACAATGGCAATGGCAACGCCAAGCCTCGCCACCACCTCATGCAGGCGCAGGGCTCGGGCTTCTTCATTTCCGCGGACGGCTATTTGATTACGAACAATCACGTCGTCGACCACGCCAAGACCGTTGAGGTCGCAATGGAGGATGGAAAACGCTATCCCGCCAAAGTGGCAGGCACCGACCCGAAAACTGACATCGCCCTCCTGAAGGTGGAAGGATCTTCCGACTTCCCGTTCGTGCGCTTCGCGTCGTCGAAGCCGCGCATTGGTGACTGGGTCGTGGCCATGGGTAACCCGTTCGGCCTCGGTGGCACGGTCACGGCGGGCATCGTATCGGCCAACGGCCGCGATATCGGAGCCGGACCTTACGATGATTTCATTCAGATCGACGCCCCGATCAACAAAGGCAATTCGGGCGGTCCGACGTTCAATCAGCTGGGCGAAGTCGTTGGCGTGAACACCGCCATCTTCTCTCCGTCGGGCGGCTCGGTCGGTATCGCGTTCGACATTCCTGCCGAAACCGCAAAACACGTCGCCGACGAGCTCAAATCGTCAGGTCAGGTCGTTCGCGGTTGGATCGGCGTATCGATCCAGCCGGTGACTGCCGATATCGCCGATAGCCTGGGATTGAAGGAAGCCAAAGGCGCATTGGTGGACGAGCCGCAAGACGGCGGACCCGCACGTGCAGCAGGGCTGAAGGCGCAGGACGTAATTGTTTCCGTAGATGGGAAGCCGATCAAGGACGGACGCGACCTTGCCCGCACGATCGCCGGCATGTCGCCCGGCAAAGCGATCAGCGTCGCCGTCATTCGCGATGGGCAGTCACGCAACTTCGATCTGAAGGTCGGCAAATATCCCGACGACAAGGCTGCTCAACATGAGCAACCAACCGACACCGACACGAAACTCGGCATGACGCTCGCTCCTGCGGGTAGCGTGCAGGGCGCAGGTTCCCAGGGCGCCGTGGTCGTAAATGTCGATCCCGACGGCGCCGCCGCCGAGAAGGGCATTCAGCAGGGCGACATCATTCTGTCGGTCGGAGGCAAATCCGTCTCTAGCCCGCAGGACGTAACCAAGGCGCTGCGTGAGGCCAAGAAGCAGAGTAAACGCGCGGTCCTGATGCAGCTGAAGACCGCCAGCGGCGATCGCTACGTCGCGATCCCGACCGCTTAAAAGCGGGCCGCCTTTAGATTATCGCGAAAAAAAGGAGCCGTCCGTCAATAGCTGACGGACGGCTCCAAAAATCTGAGCCTTGCTCAAGTACGTAAGCACTTGAAAATACAATGGTGCGGTTGAAAGGACTCGAACCTTCACGCCGTTTCCAGCGCTACCACCTCAAGGTAGTGCGTCTACCAATTCC
>JAEWCT010000029.1 GCA_023390485.1 Pseudomonadota bacterium | reverse complement strand
GTTCGTTGACATAGTCGGCCTCGCCGTTCGGCCCGATCACAAGCCAGGTGATGCGCTGGCGCAACCGCTCGGGCAGACGCGCCAATGCCGCCAGCGCCAGATGATGTCCCTTGCGGTGGGTGATCCGTGCGACGGTGACCATCACCAGCCGCTCCGGTACCAATCCGAGGCCCGCGCGGATGTCGGCGCGATCTCGTCGCTCTCCGAACCAGAAGTCCGAAACGCCGAGACTGATTGCGCTGATCTGACCCGCGTCGACGGAAAAACGTTCGCGGAACAGATCCCTGGTGTAGCGGCTGTTGGCAACGATCTCGGTCCGCGCCCCGAACACGCCGGCGCTGCGGATCGCGAGCCGCTTCAATGGCGTCTGGGTCTCATTGATCTCTGTGCCATGCACGGTCATCAGCAGGCGCGCTGGCGTCTGCCAGCGCGACAATGCGACCGGAATGAAGAACGGCCAATCGGCCGCATGGACCACATCGTAGCGCCGCTCGCGAACCCTGGCGCTTGCCAGCATCATTTTTGCCGGCAGATCCTTCATCGAATGCAGGCCGCCGCGAAACCGGACGACTTCGAACGGCAGTGTTCGATCGCGGTCCGTATTGTCCTGCCCATAGTCCGGCGCCGCCAGTCTGACGCGCGCGCCGAGCCGTGCCGCAGCGGCGGCGATTTCTCCTGCATAGGTGCCGATGCCGCCCATCGCGGGGGCAAACTCGCTGGTCAGCAGCAGGATGTCCACGTCGATGCCTCAGGAGGCCGTGGCGGCGACGAAGCCGCGGGCGTCCTGAATTTCCTGATGGTAGCGGTACACGCGCGCCAGCTGCGTGGCCGGCGTGAAGTTCTGGATCGCGTCGGCAACCCGCTCGGGCGTGAGCTTGCCGGCATCGATGGCGTCGCGGACGTCGATGAATCGCTGCGCGAGGGTGTCCGCCCATTCCTCGCGGCTGCCGTCGCGTGTCACCAGATAGCCGCTCTGGCCGTCGTGGATGACAGACTCGAGCTGCGGCAGATGCATCGCGACCACGGGACGGCCGACCGCAAGCGTCTCCAGCACACAGCGCGGCATGCCCTCGAATTCCGATGTGAGAATGCCTGCATGTGCCTCTGACAGCGTCTTCGCCATGCCCATGGCATCCTTGAAGCCGTGGCGAATGGTAATGTCCTCGATCGCGGCAAACTCGCTGAAGCGATGGGGGTCGCTGGTCCCGATGTAGTGAAAGCGGATTGCGCCGTTCAGCTTCTGCCGCAACCGCTCGATGGTGCGGAACATCAGCGGCGGGTCCTTGAATTCATCGAGCCTGCCGGCGAACACGATCTGGAACGGCGACATGCGTTCCGGGAACGGCTGCGGCTGGAAGATGTCGGTGTTGACCCAAGTCCACAGCGTATCGATCTTGTCCTTGCTGCGCGGATAGGTTTTCTGCATCCGTTCGGTGATGAATGGATTGACGCAGAGGAACTTCTCGCTCATGGACACCGCAAATCGCTCGCCCGTATTGTGGACGAAGGAATATTTCCGGAGCAGCGAGTCCATCTGCAGTTTCGGCGCGCCCTCGCCGTGCAGCATCTGCACGAAGGGAAGACGCAGCACGGTTGGCAGCCAGGAAAACTCAACCCGACGCAAATCGATCGAGCACCGCCGCGCCCGCACCAGCCGTGCGATCTGTCCGAAATGGCGCAGCAGCGCTACGAAGAACTGCCCGGTCAGCGACGAACGAATGGTACGCGCGGCTTCGCGCGCCTGCGCGTCGCCATAGCGCAGGATCGGAAGGAAGTCGAAGGTGCGGCCACGGAAGGTGACCCGATGCACTTCGCCGAGCGCGAGGTCGCCAATCGAATCGACGCCGACGAACAGGATGTCGGTGTTATCAGGATGGAAGGTGATGAAGTCGCGGATATAAGTCTCGAGTCCACCGACCTTCTGACCACGCGGGTCGAACGGATGGATCAGGCAGATCTGATAGTGTGGCCGAACGCGGCCTGCATTGCGGGCACGCAACGCCAGTGTAACGGTCGAAGTCATGCGGTCTTCCGGATTCGTGCGTTGATGATCTGGGGCAAGGTTCGCGCAACCAGCCCCGGAACGGCGGCCGCGCAACGGGCATAGCGCGGTCCGAGCCGGCTTGGATTGTTCAGCATGCGCCAGGCCCATTCCAGTCCGGTCTTCTGGGTAACCGACGGCGCGCGCTTCTGCGTGCCGGCGATGAAATCGAGTGCGGCACCGATGCACAACACGCCAGTGCCGTCGAGCTCGTCGAGACAGCGCGCGGCAAATACTTCCTGGCGCGGCGCGCCAAGCGCAACGAAGCACAGCCTTGCACCGGACTCGCGGATCAGTTCGATCGCATGATCGGCCTCGGCGGAATACGGATCGAACCTGGGACCGGGCGCGTACCACCCAACAACTTGCAGACCCTGGAAGCGTTCCGTCAGACGTTGCGCGGTGACCTTCAGTGTCGCGTCGTTAGATCCGAGAAGAAATACGGGCAGGCCCTTCTTCTGGGCTTCCTCACAAAGCGGTTCCACGAGATCGGCACCGGTGGTTCGCTCGATATGCGTGCCAAGCAGACGCGACAGCACGACAATCGGGAACCCGTCCGCCGTTACAAATTTGGCGCGGCGATAGGCCGCGCGGAAGTCGGGGCGATTCTGAAGTTGAACGACATGGTCGAGATTCAACGTGCACACGCTGAAATTCTCGCCTCGTTGTGCGGCCGATACGATCGAGTTCACGGCTTCGGGAAGTGAGCCAATATTGATGGAGATGCCATCAACGTTGAGGTTGGATGTCGCGGCTTGCGTCTGTATGTCCGGCATGTGATCTCCAGGTGACAGCGAAGCCGAGGTACGCGGTGACGGCAGTCATCGGCATGCTCAATGCTTGTGCGAAGGAACTCGCATCGCGAAGATTTCGTCCTCAACGAGCAACGTCACGAAATAGAACTATTGCGTCGCAACAATGGCGAAGCCGCTGTGCAGAAATGATTCAGCGTAATGAATGCATTCACTTGACGGAGAGCAGCCATGCAGATGTCGCGGCGAAGCGCACTCGCCATTCTCGCAGGCACCGGCGTTTCAATGCGTGCGGGAGTTTCAACTGCGGCGCCGGCGCAAAGTCAGAGTCTCGGTGCGATCGCTGAAAAACATGGATACGCGTTCGGTGCTGCCGCTGGGCCTGTGATCGACAAGGATCTTGCCTATCGCGAGCTCTACACAACGCAGACGCGCATCATTACAACCGACATTGCGATGAAAATGGGCACGATCGCGCCACAACCTGGCCCCAAACGTTTCGAGAGTGCGGATCGACTGCTGCAATTTTGTGCGAGCAATCACATCCCGATGCGCGGCCACTGTCTGATCTGGAACGATTGGGTTCCGCAGTGGATCAAGAACATGAGCAACACGGAGCGCCAGGCGTTCTTCGATTCCTACATAGAAGAGGTCGTCAGTCGCTACGTCGGCAAGTTGCATTCATGGGATGTCGTCAACGAGCCGTTCTGGCCGGGCCACAAGGCGCCCGGCGGCTACAGACTCGGACCGTGGTACGACGCATTCGGCGGCACCGGATACATTCGCCGTGCTTACGAACGTGCGGCCATGGTCGACAAGAAAACTAAATTTGTTCTCAACGAGGCGCAGACCGAGCGGGATGACGACGTGGGGCACGTCGTGCGCAGCGGCTTGTTGCGTCTGGTCGACGAATTGAAGCAAGCCGGCGTGCCACTCGCGGCCGTCGGTTTGCAGGGTCATCTGCAGCCTCGCTATCCTCACGACCCGGGACGGTTTAACGACTTCCTGCACGAACTCGCATCACGCGGAGTTGACATCTACATCACCGAATTCGATGTGCGCGACGATACGTTTCCGGACGATATCGCGACCCGTGACGCAATGATCGCCGAGACTGCTGAAAAATTCCTCACCAACACGTTGCAGGTGCCGGCGGTCAAGATGGTGATCGCCTGGGAGCTGGCGGACAATTATTCCTTCTACACGGATGCCGCCAAGAAGAAGGATCCGCTGGCACAACGCCTGCCACGGCCGCTGCCTTACGATTCATCGATGCAGCGAAAGCCGCTATGGTTCGCAATCGCGCGCGCATTCGAGAATGCAAAGAAGGCGTAACAGAACCGTCATGCGCCGGAATGTTGCGGGCGTGCCCGCAACAGCTTCAACAGCGACGGCGCATACAGCATCGCAAGCATCGAGAGATAGACCGCGGCGCCCGCCGTGATGTGGGCGGCGAGCATGACGGTGTTTCCCGCTTCCGGGAACTCGCGGAGCAGCAGCGCCATCGCAACGGTTGCCACCGCGATGCGGGCCAGATGCGCAAACGGCAGCGTCAGCCCGAACAGCGAGAAGCCGATGCTGAAGCTTGTGGCAGCCGCCGCAGTTGCGGCGAGCACCGTGGCGCCGGCGGCGCCGGCCAGTCCCCAGTAGCGCAGGCACACCACGCTGAGGATCACGGTCGCGGTGGCGTCGATGGCGGAGATCGCCATCATCCAGCGCGTGCGGTTGTG
>JAEWCT010000360.1 GCA_023390485.1 Pseudomonadota bacterium | reverse complement strand
CCATCCGACAGGCAGGGTCGCCGCATCGGAATTGTATTTCCGGAATAGGTCGCGGACGACGTTCTCCGCCTTCTCCATGACGTCGAGCACGCGCCGGTGGTGGTAAACGGCCGCGAACAGGAAGTTCTTCAGGTGCGCGAGATCGAGGGTCATCGCGTCCGAGAAGGCGATCACGGCTTGACCCGCGGCGCGGATGTCATCGGGCGATCGAGGGGCCGACGCCGCAAGCCTGCGGCGGCTTTCGGCAACCACATCGCTAACCATCGCCGTGATCATGCGGCGGGTGACTTCGTAAATGGCGCGGCTGTTTTCGGCGTCTCTCGCAACCGCCCTCACCTCGTTCGAAATCGGTCCGGCCAACGGGACGCCATCGAGCTTTTCGAACGTGATCAATCCAGCGCGGAGCCCGTCATCGACGTCATGCGAGAGGTAGGCGATGTCGTCGGCGAGGCTCGCGACTTGCGCTTCGGCGGACGGCCATTGGTCGAGCTTCAAAGGGCACCACTGTTCGATGTGGCGCGTGACTTTGGCGACGGGGGAACCCGCGTGGACAGGGCCATTGTGCTTCGCCAGCCCTTCGAGCGTCTCCCAAGTCAGGTTCAATCCGTCAAATGCCAGGTACTTGCGCTCGAGGGTCGTCACGACGCGAAGCGATTGGGCGTTGTGGTCGAAGCCGCCATAGGGGCGCATCTCGGTATCGATCGCCCGCTCGCCCGCGTGTCCGAACGGCGAGTGTCCGAGATCGTGGGCGAGCGCGATCGTCTCCGCCAAGTCTTCGTCGAGGCGAAGCTGACGCGCGACGGTGCGGGCGATCTGCGCCACTTCCAGCGAATGCGTCAGCCGCGTTCGAAAGTGATCGCCCTCGTGTGGCAGGAAGACCTGCGTCTTGTAGGTCAGTCGGCGGAAGGCGGTGGAATGGAGAATTCGGTCACGGTCGCGCTGGAAGGAGCTGCGGGTCCCGCATTGCGATTCGAGGTGATAACGGCCGCGGGAGGCAATGGCGCTTGCGGCATAGGGGGCGGGCAAACGTTCTCCGGGCTTCAGATTCTGCCCGTAATCCGGGGTATCGGCGGCCGGTTTGAGACTCGCTACCATCGTTCAATGCGCTTAGGATTTGACTTCGTCTGGCGCTTTCCTATCTGTTGCGTACCGCCACCGCTAGTAGGCTCTGGGCGGTTAACGACTTACAACCGATCGATGCCCAATGACCATTACCGTCACAGAACGCGCCGCGACGCGAATTGCCGAGATCACCGCGACCGAGACGGAAGCGCCCATTTTGCGCGTTTCGGTCGAGGGCGGCGGTTGTTCTGGCTTTCAATATAAGTTCGATCTCGTCGGCAACCACGCCGATGACGACCTTGTCATCGAGCGGAACGGCGCGGTCGTCGTAATCGACCCGGTTTCGGCGCAATACATGGAAGGCGCACAGATCGATTTTGTCGACGACCTGATCGGCGCCGCCTTCAAGATCTCGAACCCCGTGGCGACGGCATCCTGCGGCTGCGGCACAAGTTTCTCGATCTGAGCGATCCGAATTTGATTTGTTGCCGGCCGGATGGCACATCTGACCGGCGGTTTGCCATGTTGTCCCGTCGCGAACCGCTGTTCAATTCGCTTCGGAACGCTTCCTCGCCATGATCATCGCGACCTGGAATATCAACGGAGTCAAAGCGCGGCTCGAATCGGCGCTCGGTTATCTACGCCAGCATTCGCCCGACGTCGTTTGCTTGCAGGAGATCAAATCCGTCGACGAGGGCTTTCCGACCTCGGCATTTCAGGAGCTCGGCTACAACGTCGCGATCAATGGCCAGAAAGGCTTCAACGGCGTCGCGCTGCTTTCGAAATCTCCACTCGAGGACGTGACGCGGGGGTTGCCTGGCGACGACGCCGATCAACATGCGCGGTGGATCGAAGGGTCCGTGGCGCTCGGCGATCGGATGGTTCGCGTCGTCTCGCTTTATCTGCCGAACGGCAATCCGATCGGAACCGAGAAGTTCGCCTACAAGCTCGCCTGGATGAAGCGGATGCAGGCGCGCGCGGCAGCGCTGCTCGCAGATGAGATGCCCTTGATCCTTGCTGGCGACTTCAACGTCATTCCCGAAAACGAGGATGCGAAGCGTCCGCAGGCTTGGGTCAACGACGCGCTGTTTCAGCCGGAGAGCCGCGCCGCCTGGCGGACGCTCGTCAACCTCGGCTTCACCGATGCGACGCGCGCGTGCCATCCGGGGCCGGGCGTCTACACGTTCTGGGATTATCAAGCCGGGGCATTTCAGAAGGACGACGGCATCCGCATCGATCACATGCTGCTGTCGAGCCAGGCTGCCGATCTTTTGCGTTCGTCAGGCATCGATCGCGATACGCGGGCGCAGGAGAAGCCCTCCGACCACGTGCCGGTGTGGATCAAGCTGGCGGCGTGACGCGTTTGAAAGCGTGGCAATCCGTTCGGCAGCTTAGCTCGTGAAGACGGCTGCCAAACGGAGAAGAATTTCAGCGGGCCGTGGCGCCGCCCGGTGTCAGTCCAAGCATCGGCGACGATGACGACAAGGCCGGCGCTGACTGCGCTGCCGCCGGACGCAACGTCGTCGGTCCCGCGGGAAAGACAGAGGTCCGCTGCGGTGAAACCGATGGCCCTGACGTGATCACTTGCGGTGCAGATATCGGCATTGCGACACCCATCGGACGCACCAGCTCACCATTGGCGCAGGTTCTCACCGGTTCGGCCGCCAAATCGTCGAGGCCGTCCTTGCCGTCGCGCACTGCGGGCCGGCGGCCGTAGAGATTATGCCATTCAGCTACGCGTCCCGTCGCCTGCTGACGAACGCCCTCACCCGCATTGCAGAAGATGTTCTGATAGATGTCCTCGATCCACACGCGTTCGCTCGGCGGCGCGTTGGCAACGGCGACGTCTATGAGGTTGAGTGCTGCCGTCGGGTTCTTTTCGACGAACTTACCGCGCCACATCAGATCGGCGAGGAAGGCTTGGGCGCCGGGATGTCCTGCCTGTGAAAGCCGCGACAGCCAATGCCGGCCGTTCGCAATCTTGCTTGATTGATCTTCGAAGCCAGCGACCGTGATATCCGGCCCCTCGCCTCGCAGAAACACTTTGGCGAGTTCGAACTGCGCGTCTTCATCGTTGAACGTGAGGGCGGCGCGCTGCAACGCGCGGTTTGCCTGCTCGACGTCCGGCTTCACGCCCGCGCCCGCAATGCCATTGCGCAAATACATCGAAACGGCCGTCAACGATTTGGCGGCGATAGGCGCGAGCGAATCGTCGTCGGGATCGACATCCTGCAATTCGTCTGCAAGCGACTTGTACAAGCTGAAAGCTTTAGCGTGATCGGTATACGCGCCTTCGTTATCGCCGTAGATGCGCGCCATGTAGAAACGCGCGATCTGCGGCTTCGAGGGCTCGAGCGCCTCGAAGGCGGGCAACGCCAGCTCGTAGTAGCCGCCGTTGAACGCCGAGATTCCTTGCTTCATGGCATCGTCCGGCGTGCGGAAGACAACGTCTTCCGCCAGCGCCGCGCCGAGCATCAGAAGAGACGCAATGCTTCCCGCAAGTGCAAGCCTAAATGTCCGCATAGCAGTGAACTTCCGCCTTTCCTCCCGCATGGGTTACGGCGCCGTACCTCGCCGGTCCCACTTGGTCCGCAAATTTTCGTAGCGCGCCCGATTGATACATGTTGGGCGGTGCCTTCCAATTCTTGCGCCGTTTCGCCAGCTCTTCCTCACTGACCTCGAGGTCGAGCGTGCCTTTCTCGGTGTCGATCACGATGACGTCGCCGTTCTGGACGAGCGCAATCGGACCACCAACGGCTGCTTCGGGACCGACGTGGCCAATGCAGAGACCGCGCGTGCCGCCGG
>JAEWCT010000350.1 GCA_023390485.1 Pseudomonadota bacterium | reverse complement strand
GGCATCCACCGCCACTCTTCCATGTTGGCGAGGATTTTTGCTTCGCTCACGTCGTTTGACGAATTCAGGGAGTTGCGGAGGTTCGCGGTGATCGCGGCATTCGCCGGGCTAATCCCCTTGCTGTTCTTATAGGCGATGACAGCGTCGGCGAGCGCCTTGTCGTAGTAGGTATCGTCAGCCGGCGTTCCGTCCTCTTTGACCGTCGCAGAGGCGACCTTCAGCCGTTTGTGGAGGATCGCAATCTGCGGATGGCTGGTGCCCGGCATCAGCTTCGGCCCCTCGGCGAGCTTCAGGGCTTCGGATTCCTTGGCGTTGGTGCGGAATGCCAGCAGCTTTTCACGCAGGCGCACGAATTGCGGATGCTTCGGGTGAAGCTCGGTCAGGTAGGCGCCCTTGTCGGCGACAGTTGCCAGCGAGTCGATGACGGTCCTGCGGTCGAGGAGAACCGGCTTCCGGTCGAGGTAGGTGCCGAGCTGGGAGGACGGGTCAGAGATGCGATCGCCGCGGGCGTCGCGGGCGTATTCCATCGCGGCCAGAGACAGGCGCGTCTCGGCGACGGTCAGCGCATCGAGGCTCACTTCGCCATCAGCCGCGGGTTTCAGCTCGGGGATTTTGAAGTCCGACGCGCGGAGGCCCCAGCTATCGGCGTCCTTGAGCGTGGCGATAAGGTTCTTCGCCGCGTCGTTGTAGCCATGCTTGTCCACCCAGAGCGTCGTGCCCATGCGGGCGATGTAGAACTGGACCAGGACCTCACGGTCCGCCTGGTCGGTACCGGCCAATGCCTTCTTGGCGTTATCCTGGAGATACTTGGCGACGGGTAGATACAGAAGGTTGTCGTTCGGAATGATCTGCTGCGTCGCCGTTTCGGTCGGTGCAGCGGTGGCTGGAGCCGGTGCCGTCGCCGGTGCCGGCGCATCGGCCGTGTGCGACGGGTCGCCCGCCGGCGCGGTCACAGCCGGTTGCGGCCCAGCGGGTGGATCCTCGGAAGGTGCAGCGGCCTTGGGTGCATCCGGCGCAGCCGCCGGCGGCGGGGTTTGCGCCTGCATCGCAGTTTGCGGATCGGAGATGCCTACGTCAGGGGCCGGGCCAGTCGTCGAAGCGCGATCGGCTCCGTCAGTTTGGTCATTGCCGGGTTCGACAGCCAAAGCTGCGGATACCGAGCCGGTGGCCAGCAATACGCTAACCGCCAGTAGTCTCGCGACACGCATAGAAATTTTCACCTCTCGTTACCGGCCTTAGATACGCGCCAGCACCGCGCCTTGCCAGTCAGATCGCGGGACATAGCTGTATTGCACAGCGCTGTGGCGAAACTGTTGCTGTTTCGTGCTCGAATAGCCGTCCGGCGTCGTCGCCCGTCTGGCAACTGCGAATAGCTAACAAAATACTGCACGGGAAGTTGCAATTTGATTGATGCCGATTGCCGCGGGGGGCCGATCTCAAGCCCAGTTCCAAAAATGCAAAAGCCCCGGATGCAGCCGGGGCTTTTGCGTTCGAGGGCGAAGGGGCTCCGTCCTCTCACTTAAAAGAATTCCTATTCGCGGCAGGACGAAGGCAGGGGGCGCGTGAAAAATGGCCACGCCAAACCGGGCGTACGCAGAACTCTGCGTGCGCTCGTCCGGTCCTGCCACTTGGGCTAGTTGGTGCGGGGCTCTAACCCGTATTCCTGCATCTTCCGGTAGAGTGTCGACCGGCCGATGTTGAGCCGCTTGGCGACTTCCGTCATGTGTCCGCGATAGCGGCCGAGGGCCAAGCGGATCATGTCGGCCTCGATCGCTTCGAGGGAACGGATTTCGCCGTCCTCGGCGACGGCCTGGATGCCGAGAGAGCTGCCGCCCGAAGCCGGTGCCTTCATTTCGACCGTGTGAGGGACAGTGTTCTCGGCGCCGAGAAGCGCCGGTCCCGTGTAGGCCGGGGCTTTTTGTACGGTCGAGGGCGCCGCCGGAATCTCCGTCTCGAAGCCTTCGACGTGGGCTGCGATCTGCGGGAATTCGGCGACCGAAAGCTCGGGTCCATCGGCGAGGACGACGGCGCGGAAAACCGCGTTCTCGAGCTGGCGGACGTTGCCGGGCCACGCGTAGGCCTGAAGCAGCCTCATCGCACGGTCGGAGATCGTTGCGACGCGCTTGCCTTCCTCGGCCGCGAAACGGGCGATGAAGTGCCGGGCGAGCTCAGGAATGTCTTCGATGCGCTCGCGCAGCGGCGGCACGAAGATCGGGAAGACGTTGAGACGGTAGTAGAGATCCTCGCGGAACTTGCCGTCCTTCACTTGCTGGATCATGTCGCGGTTGGTCGCGGAAATCAGGCGGAAGTTCACTTTCACCGGACGCTTGGCGCCGACCGGATCGATCTCGCCTTCCTGCAAGGCGCGGAGCAGTTTTACCTGCGCGTCGAGCGGGAGTTCGCCGACCTCATCGAGGAAGAGCGTGCCGCCGTCGGCTTCCTGGAATTTGCCGATGCGCTTGTCCGTTGCGCCGGTGAAGGAACCCTTTTCGTGGCCGAAAAGGATGCTTTCGATGAGGTTTTCGGGGATGGCGCCGCAGTTCACGGTGATGAACGGTTTGCCGGCGCGATCGCTTTCACCTTGGATGGCGCGGGCGATCAGCTCCTTGCCGACGCCGCTTTCGCCTTCGATCAGGACGGGAATGTTCGATGCGGCCGCGCGCTTGCCGAGCGTGATGACACGCTTCATGGCTTCGCCGCGAAGCACGAGGTCGCCGAATGTCAGTGTGCCATCGACCGTCTTCTTGATGCGGTTGATCTCGTCGGCGAGCGCTTCAATCTTCAGTGCGCTCTTGATCGATACGTCGAGCCGTTCGGGCGACGCAGGCTTCACGACGAAATCGACGGCACCGCGGCGCATGGCGTTGATTGCCGTCTCGATCGAGCCGTGGGCCGTCTGGACGATGATCGGAGGCATTCCGGCGACGCGGCCGACGCGGTCGAGGACCGCCATGC
>JAEWCT010000274.1 GCA_023390485.1 Pseudomonadota bacterium | reverse complement strand
CGGCAGGACAGCTCGATCCCGGCAATGGTGCGGGTCGACGAACTGCTCGGCAAGCACTTCGCGATCCTCGGCACGACCGGCACCGGTAAATCCTGCACGACGGCGCTGATCCTTCGATCGATCGTCGAAAAAAATCCGAACGCCCACATCGTTCTGCTCGATCCGCACAACGAGTATGCCACGGCGTTCAGCGAGTGGGCCGAGGTGATCTCGCCGCGGAACATGCAGCTTCCGTACTGGCTGCTGACGTTCGAAGAGATCCAGGAAGTTCTCGTCGGCGACGGCGACCGGAAGGCCGAGATCGAGATCCTGCAGGAAGTGATCCCGATCGCGAAGGCACGCTACAACAGCAGCCGCTCGTCGGAACCGGCGAAGCTTCGCCGTGGCTTCGGCGAAGCCAGCCGCTTTACGGTCGACACGCCTGTTCCCTATCGCATTTCCGATCTGCTGCTCTTGATCGACGAACGGCTCGGCAAGCTCGAGAACAGAAAAGATCTCGCACCCTACCGGATCCTGAAGCACCGGATCGAGACGATCTCGCAGGACGGCCGCTACGCTTTCATGTTCGGCTCGCTGACCGTTTACGACGGCATGACGCAAGTTCTCGGACGCATTTTCCGGGTTCCCGTCAACAGCAAGCCGATCACGATTCTCGAGCTGACCGGCATTCCGTCGGAAGTCGTCAACGTCGTCGTCTCGGTGCTGTGCCGAATGACGTTCGACTTCGCGCTATGGAGCGAAGGACAAGTGCCGGTGACGCTCGTGTGCGAAGAGGCGCATCGCTATGTTCCGGTGAATTCGACGCTCGGCTTCGAGCCGTGCAAGCGCGCCATCGCCAAGATCGCGAAGGAAGGCCGCAAGTACGGCGCTTCGCTGTGCATCGTCACGCAGCGTCCGGCCGAGATCGATCCGACCATTCTTTCCCAGTGCAATACGGTCTTTGCGCTGCGCATGTCGAACGACCGCGACCAGGAGATCGTCGCGTCGGCGGTTGCCGATACGGGCGCCGGGCTCCTCGAATTCCTGCCGTCGCTCGGCCAGCGCGAAGCCATCGCGTTCGGCGACGGCATGGCTTTGCCCGTTCGCATCAAATTCGACGAATTACCGAAACGCGCGCTGCCGAAATCGTCGTCGGCGAATTTCTCCGAGCGGTGGCAGACGTCGCTCGGCGACGAAGGCTTCCTCGATCAAATCGTCGAGCGTTGGCGCGCTTCGGGAATTCCGGCGGCCAGCGACGGGCCGCAGCATCTCGCGATGATGGCCGATGCGCTCGGCCTGCACACACATACGCACGCGCACCCGGCCGAGTCCGAGGTTCGTGAACAGCTGATACCTCACTCCGGCTCGTCGCCGGTCTCGCCGCCACGGACCAGCGCGCCGTTGCCGCGCCGTGAGGTTCCGCCGCCCTTGCCTTCGGGCAACGTTCCAGGCTCGCAGCCGGGCAGCAAGCCGGCAACGTCTTCCGAGGCGCTCCGGTCGCTCAGGGAACGGTTGACCCGTCCCATCGGCTGATTGAAGTAAGATTTGCAGAAGATTTCCATGCGGATTGGGCATTTCCGCCGTACACGTTGCGTCAGAATGGCGTTTGGAGCGGAATGGCTTCTCCCTATTATCTTTGCTCCATGAGCGCGGCTGGACATCATCCTTTTAGATTTGGGGGGTATCATTCCTTATGAGCAATATTCACCCAGTCATTTTGTCAGGCGGATCGGGCACGCGGCTGTGGCCGCTTTCGCGGGCGATGTACCCGAAACAGTTCATTCGCTTCTTCAACGGCCAAAGCACGTCGTTTCTCGGAACGGCCCTCGGCAGGCTGCCGCCGCATGCGGGCTTCGAGCGGCCCATCCTCCTTTGCAATAACGATCATCGCTTTCTCGTGCGCGAGGAACTGGAACGCGCGGGCCTCGATCCGCGTGCGATCGTTCTCGAACCCATCGCGCGCAACACCGCGCCCGCAATTGCGGTGGCGGCGCTGATCGCGCTTCAGAATGATCCGGATGCCATCCTTGCGGTGATGCCGTCCGACCACGTCATCGAAGACGGGGCGGCGTTCGCGGAGAACATCCGCCGCGCGGCCGACGTCGCGGCGACCGGCAAGCTCGTCCTCTTTGGCATCAAGCCGACAGAGCCGCATACGGGTTACGGCTACATCAAGCGCGGCGCAGCGTTGCCGGATTTCGACGGTCACGCATTCAGCGTCGAGAGCTTTGCGGAAAAGCCCAACCGCGCGACGGCCGAGAGCTATCTCGCAGACGGGTCTTATTTCTGGAACAGCGGAATCTTCGCGCTCGACGCCAAGACGTATCTTTCGGAGATCGAGCGCCTCGAGCCGAAAATTCTCGAGGCGGCGCGCGCGGCTCTCGCCGGAGCGACCGAAGACCTCGGGTTCCTGCGCCTCGATCGCAACGGCTTTGCGGCGGCTCCCAACATCTCGATCGACTACGCGGTGATGGAGAAGACGCGGGCGGCGGCGATCCTGCCGATGAACGTCGGCTGGAACGATGTGGGCTCGTGGTCATCGCTGTGGGAAATCGCGCCTCGCGACGACAAGGGCAACTTCATCCGGGGCGAAGCGGTGCTCGAGGACACGTCGGGATGCTACGTGCATTCCGAGCGCGCGATGGTGTCGACGATCGGCGTCAACGATCTCGTCATCGTCAACACGCCCGACGCGCTGCTGGTCGCCGATAAGGGCCGCGCGCAAGACGTTTCGAAAATCGTGCAGCGGCTGAAGCAGTCGAACCGCAAGGAGCAGGAGCAGCACCTCCGGAACTACCGGCCATGGGGCTACTTCGAGACGCTCAACATCGGGCCGCGCTTTCAAGTGAAGCTTCTGCATGTGAAGCCCGGCGGCAAGCTCTCCATGCAAATGCATCATCACCGCTCGGAGCACTGGATTGTCGTCCAGGGAACGGCGCAGGTGTCGATCGGCGAGAAGGAGCAACTCGTTCGCGAGAACGAAAGCGTCTACATTTTCGCGACGCAGTGGCACCGCCTGCAGAACCCGGGCAAGGTTCCCGTCGAAATCATCGAAGTGCAGATCGGCTCGTATCTCGGCGAAGACGACATCATGCGGACCGACGACATCTACAATCGACAGCCCGAAGAGACGAAGTGAGCTTC
>JAEWCT010000252.1 GCA_023390485.1 Pseudomonadota bacterium | reverse complement strand
GACCTCGCCGCGCCGAATCTTGTCCGACGGGATCTCCGTCTCTTCGGACAAAATACGGTTTGCAAGCTGTTCGGCCGACATTTCGAGCGAGAAGAAGGCGGTCTTGGCGCCCTCCATGACTTCGATGGTGCCGTCGTCCCGCCGCTTCTCCCGGTAAGCCATCGCCGCGCTGTAGGCGATCTTCGTGGCCAGCGCGGTTTTACCCATGGACGGGCGCCCCGCCAGGATAACGAGGTCCGACGGATGGAGGCCGCCGAGCTTTTTGTCGAGGTCGATCAGCCCCGTCGTGACGCCGACGACGTGACTTTCCCGCTTATAGGCCGCCTCGGCCATCTCGATCGCGACGGCCAGTGCCTCGCCGAAGCGCTGGAAGCCGCCGCCGTAGTCGCCGGTCTTGGCGAGATCGAACAGCTTTTGCTCGGCGGTTTCGATCTGTTGAGACGCCGCGGTCTCGAGATCGTAGCTATAGGCCTCGTTGACCGTCTCCTCGCCGATGGCGATGAGCTGGCGGCGAATGAAGAGGTCGTGAATCGTGCGGGCGTAATCGAGGGCGTTGATGACCGTCACCACCGCGCCGACGAGCCGGGCGAGATACTGGGTGCCGCCGATTTCCGCGAGCGAGTCGTCCTGCTCGAAGTAGTTCTTGAGCGTGACGGGGTTGGCGATCGTGCCGCGCTGTATCAGCTTGGAGCATGCGTCGAAAATGCGGCCGTGGCGCTCGTCTGCGAAATGCTCCGGGCGCAAGAACTCCGCAACCTTATCGAATGCCTTGTTGTTGGCGAGCAGGGCGCCCAACAGCGCCATCTCCGCCTCGAAGTTATGAGGCGGCGTGCGCAGGGCAGGGCCTTCGCCGTCATTTCTCGTGGCACCGAAGTTCGGACGCGCGACCGTTTCCATGAGCTCACAGAGGCTGGTCTAGAGCCGGCAAGGCTAGTCAGCGCTGCGCGCTGAAACAACGCCGATTCGCCGGTGAGATGGAAGTATAGCGTGGATAAGTGCGCGTGCGGAAATTTACGCGGCCAGATTGCCGCGTCCGGCATTCGTGCGTTCCCATTCGAACATGTAGTCGCGCGTGAGCGGGACAGTATCGACCCGCTTGGCCATCTGCATCTGCCAGACGATGTGGCCGTGATAGCGGAAGGCGAGCTCGCTTCCCGCGAGGTAGAATTCCCACATTCGGCAGAAGCGTTCGTCATAGAGCGCCTTGATCTGGTCGCGCGCAGCGTTGAAGCGGCGGCGCCACTCGCGCAGGGTCTCGGCGTAGTGCAGGCGCAGGATTTCGATATCCGTGACGAACAAGCCCGACTTCTCGACGACAGGCAGCACTTCCGAAAGCGCCGGCGAATAGCCGCCCGGGAAAATGTAGCGGCGGATCCAGGGATTGGTGACACCCGGCCCATCCGAGCGACCGATCGCATGAAGCAGAGCCACGCCATCATCGGTCAGGAGATCGCGCACCTTGTCAAAGAACCGTTTGTAGTGGTTGAGGCCGACATGCTCGAACATGCCGACCGAGACGATCCGGTCGAACTTGCCTGTAAGCTGCCGATAGTCGCTGAGCTGGAAGCGGACGCGACTGCCGAGCCCGGCAGCAGCCGCGCGGTCGTTCGAAACCTTGTACTGTTCGGTCGAGAGCGTGACGCCTGTGACCTCGCCGGCGCCAGCCTTGGCCAGAAAGATTCCGAGCCCACCCCAGCCGGAGCCGATGTCGAGCACGCGGCTGCCGGGCCTGAGCAGCAGCTTCGCCGCGATGTGCCGCTTCTTGTTGTCCTGCGCGGCCTCGAGCGTGTCATTGTTCGTGCGGAAATAGGCGCACGAGTATTGCCGGTCGGAATCGAGGAACAGCTCGTAGAGGCGACCGGAGAGATCGTAGTGATGCGCGACGTTGTCGCGCGCCTTGCCGACCGGATTGAATTGTTGGAAACGTCGCAGCAGCCGTTCGAGCTGGTAGACGATCGTCAGCCAGGAGCTTGGGGAAAGCCGCACTTCGTTGTGCGCGCAGAACTCGAGAAAGCTGTAGATATCGCCGTCCTCGACTGTGAGGCGGCCTTCCATGAAAGCTTCGCCAAGCGCGAGACGCGCGTTGAGTGCGATCGCGCGTGCGGTGGCGTCATCATGGATACGGACGGTCGAGTTGGGGCCAGGCTCGCCGCTAAACTCCAGGGTGCGGCCCTGCGGGTCGATTACCCTGAGGCGGCCGACCGTAACAATCCGCTTGAAAAGCGCTGAAAGCAGCAGCACGCGCCCTCCGAACGGGCGTTATGCCCGTACAACGTCACATAACTCCTAAAAAGTTAGTTGGTTCAGTATGGCGCTGTAAAGACGGTGCGGAGGTGCGCCCAAACGAAGAGGGCGGCCTCTCGGCCGCCCTCAGCTTTCAACCTTCGGCTTTCGCCTTTTTCTTGGCCTTTGGTTTCTTGGCGGTGCCTTCCTCCGCAGCCTCGGCGGTGGCCGGAGCGGCCTCCGCAGGAGCCGGGGCGGCGGCCGGCGCTGGCGTCGCTTCAGCCGCAGGC
>JAEWCT010000239.1 GCA_023390485.1 Pseudomonadota bacterium | reverse complement strand
CACCTTTGCTGCGCGACGAGACCCGCTTGGTTCGTATGGATGCCGCTCGGGCAATCGCCGGAGAGGCGGAACAGAATTTGTCGCCAGATGATCGCGCCGCATTCGAGAAGGCGCTCGCCGAATATGTCGATGCTCAATCGTTCAATGCGGAACGACCAGAGTCGCAAACCAATCTAGGCACACTTTATCGCGATCGCGGCAAGCCAGATGACGCCCGGGCCGCCTTCGCAAGGGCGATCGAAATCGATCCGACCTTTGTCCCGGCAGTCATCGCATTGGCAGAGCTGAAAAGATGGCAGGACGACGAGGGTGGTGCAGAAGCAGTAATACGCAAATCGCTCGACGGAAATCCCGATTCCGGTGGGCTATGGCACGCCCTTGGTCTCAGCCTCATTCGTCAGAAGCGCGTCTCCGAAGCGATGGTTGCCCTTGCGAAGGCCACTGAGATTGCTCCCGAAGATCCGCGTTTCAGCTACGTTTATGGCGTCGCACTTCATGATACCGGCAAGGCGAGAGAAGCAGTCGAAGCGCTAAAGAGCGCTCTCACGCGCCACCCGTACGATCGCCAGATCTTGTGGGCTGTGGCAACATACGAGATCGAGGCGGGTGACTATGCCTCGGCGCTCGGCCACGCTGAGCTCCTCAATGAACTGGAACCAGACCGTGCAGAAGTTAAGCAGTTGCTCGGAGAATTGAAACAACGAGCGCGATAGTCGCGTGCCGTAGAGAAAACGAGCAGTTCTGACTTGCTATCGGCGCCGACGTCAGGTTCTATCTTAAAAAAGATCCATCCAACGGTTGACGACCTTCTCACCAAAAGCGCGTTGACCGGGCCCAAATTTATCGAACTGAGACGCTACCTTCGCCATCATCTCGTCAATCTCGACATCGGTAAAGCCTGATCCGCCGCCCCGAAAGCCCCGCGCAACCCAGACTTCGACGGTGCCTGACGCGTATCGGCGATTCAATGCGTGGCTGCAGGCCAAGCTCGCGAAGACGGTTTGGGTATCGACGACCAACTATTTCCAAGGCCGCACCGGTAAGGTCGTGTCGCAACGGCCGTTTAGTGCCTCCGCCTACATCGCCGCAACAAAGCTGGCGAAAGCATTCGCCGTCCGAATTCGCTAGCGGGCTGGAGATTGGTTCGCACGGCTAACCGGCCGTGATGGCGGCCGTAGATCGCGCAATCGCGTTCTGCTGTCCGCGGCGGCTCAGAATATCCAAATTTCATCAATGATGATGCCGGTCCCTTTCGAAGGGCGGTTTTGGCCTCCGCGTTGGCTGGATACGGGCCATGCGAATGGGACCCGCGGCATGTTGAAAGAGTTTCCCCCGTGGCCTATTGATTAGCAAATCGCGACGTTCACTGCTGCCAAAGGCGGAGGATGGTGAGATGTCTGAAGCTGCGCAGCCGAGCGGACTGGATCTTACGCAGGGCTTCGCTGCTTCGGCGCTTTCGCCTGGCACAATGTTGCTGGGTCATGTCGGCGATGACGCGGTTCTGGTCGCGCGTTATGACGATGAGATTTTCGCCATCGGTGCTGTTTGCACGCATTACAACGGTCCCCTCGCCGAGGGCTTGCAAGTCGGCGACACGGTGCGCTGTCCGTTGCATCACGCTTGCTTCAGCTTGCGCACAGGCGAGGCTCTTCGCGCCCCTGCACTCAGTCCCGTTGCCTGCTGGCGTGTCGATCGAGATGGCGAAACGCTCTTCGTCCGCGAAAAGATGAAGGTGGAGCGCAAGCATGCGCGCAATGGGACGGAATTGGGCTCCGTCGTCATCGTCGGCGGCGGGGCCGCTGGCAATGCCGCCGCCGAGATGCTGAGGCGCGAAGGCTATGACGGGGCCATAACAATGCTTAGCGCCGACGACGCACTGCCCTACGATCGGCCCAATCTTTCGAAGGATTTCCTCGCTGGCACCGTGCCCGCGGACTGGATACCGCTGCGCTCCGCCGAATTTTACGAAAAAAAGCGGATCGATATTCGCCTCGGCGCACAGGGCGCCTCCATCGATACGGCCGCACGATGCGTCATGCTCAAAGACGGCGGCCGCGTCGCGTTCGACGCTTTATTGCTCGCAACCGGCGCTACGCCCGTTCGTCTCGACGTTCCTGGCGCCGGTCTGCCGAAAGTTCATTACCTCCGTACTTTCGACGACAGTCTTTCCCTCATCGCAAAGGCCAAGGATGCCAAGCGGGTCGCCGTGGTCGGTGCGAGTTTCATCGGCTTGGAAACCGCGGCGGCGCTCAGGGAGCGTGGCCTCGAGGTGCATGTGATTGGGCCGCAATCGCGGCCACTTGAGCGCATCCTTGGCCCGGAGCTTGGCGACATGATCAAAGCCATTCATGAGGAACACGGCGTCATATTTCATTTGGGCACGAGCGCGGCAGCCATCGACGAAAGCAGCATTGCGCTTACCAACGGAGAAATGATCGAAGCAGATCTTGTTGTTGCCGGCATCGGCGTTCGACCCGATGTCGGGCTCGCTTCGCAGGCGGGCCTAGCAGTCGACAATGGGATCGTTGTCGACGCGTACCTACAGACGAGCACGCAGGGCATCTTCGCCGCGGGTGATATCGCGCGCTGGCCCGACCCGCTTACCGGGAGTTCCATTCGCGTCGAGCATTGGGTCGTGGCCGAGCGGCAAGGTCAGACAGCCGCGCGCAACATACTGGGATACAACGAGCGGTTTGATGCTGTGCCCTTCTTCTGGAGCCAGCATTATGACGTGGCGATCCGTTACGTCGGACATGCCGAGCGCTGGACTCATGTCGAAATCAGCGGCGATCCCGCAGCGCGCGATTGCAGGGTTTCATATTTGCAAGAGCGCAAAAAACTGGCTGTCGCCACAGTATTTCGCGACCTCGCAAACCTCCGTGAGGAGGTCGAGCTTGAGAATGCGATCGCTGCGCGGTCGTAACTCGCAAGGGCTCCAAAACTAACCCGTCAATCCCGATTTGCGTTCGATGATGTCGATCGGATTAGAGGATTTTTCCGCTGCCCGCTCTTTCGCGGAGCGTTCAGCCTCCGCTTCGGAATAAAGTTTGCGTACAGCGTCATCCTGAGCCTTGCTGGCGGCGGCATTCCGCCGATTTCGCGAGCGCAAAATTCCATAGAAGAGCATCGCGCCCAAGACGACCGGGCCGACCATATACGCCAACACCTGGAGCAGATTACTGACCCACTGACTTGATATGCCGGTCATTGTCGCTACTCTCGATAGTCGTGAACAATCTGTAACGGGGCCTCGTGTCAGCGGTTCCAACTTCATCGCACATTCCCGAACGAAGCTGCGCTGTTCCATTTCGAAAAGGTGCGTCGAGCGCAGCTAGACCCTTTCGTGCGCATTGGCCGAATGCGAGCGAATGATCGCCATGAGTGGGACCGGCGAAAGGACAAATCTCCCGGTTTTCTTCAGGGAACATAAACGAGCTTGGCAAAGACTGTGAAGCACGCTCAGTGGACCGCTATCCCACCATCCTGAAGCGCGACGCCACAAAACGCGTGTCGAACAATCCTGGTCGCGATGGATGTGTCGCCGAGGCACATGATTTATGACGTCGTGCTCACGACGAAGAGCCGGTCCCCGATCGTGCGAGAGAACGCGAACAACACGGTGCCAATCGCGTCATTCACGTTCGACTGCCGAGCCAATTGCTATTGCCGTGACGGCGCTCGAACGCCAAGCCGAGGAATCGTCCAATCGAATGCAAGGAAAGGATCGCAACCATGAAACTGAGACCGCAAGTTCCTGCTACGCAGCGTGGCGATCATCATCGTTCAAGCGCCATGCTTTTTGGCCCGCTTCACCGCGAAATCGATCGCCTGTTCGATGACTTTTCGCGCGGGCTTACCTCTCAATCGTCAATGTCTATGAATCTTCTACCCAACATTGACGTTGCCGAAAGCGACAGGGAGATCGACGTTTCGGTAGAGATGCCCGGACTGGAGC
>JAEWCT010000214.1 GCA_023390485.1 Pseudomonadota bacterium | reverse complement strand
CTACTCGTTCCAGCGCTATTATCAGACGCCGAGCTACGTCACGGCTAAGCCCGGTGAAGCCGAAGCGCTCGACATCCTGATGAAGATCGCAGGCTCGGGCTCGACCAGCCGCATCTACAAGAAGCTTGTCGTTGAATCGAAACTCGCATCGAGCGCGGGCGGCGACTATTCGGGCTACGGCCTCGATGGCGGAACGATCTCGCTCTATGCAGTTGCCGCCGACGGCGTGCCGCTGGAGAAGGTCGAGGCCGCGACGGACGACGTTCTGGCCAACATCGTCAAGAACGGCGTCACCGAGACAGAGCTGACCCGCGCCAAGAACAGCTACCTCGCCGACTACGTCTACGACAGCGACAACCAGGCGACGCTGGCGCGCCGCTACGGCTGGAACCTCGCGGTCGGCCGCACCGTCGCCGACGTCGAGGCGTGGCCCGCGAACATCTCGAAGGTGACGGCGGACGACGTCAAGAAAGTCGCCGCCAAGTATCTCGATCTCAAGGACTCGGTTACCGGCTATCTCATTCCTGATCAGTCCGGTGTCGCGCAGGCCGAAGATCTTCCCGCCCCATCACCGTCCGGCGAATTGAGGTGAAATTGATGATAGGTTTTTATCGAACGGCTGCTGTGCTTGCTCGCAAAGCAGTCCGTCCCAACATTGCCTTGGCCCTTCCCGTGCTGGCCGTGTTGTTCACTGCATCCGTCAGTCACCAAGCAGCCGCAATGAATATACAGAAAATCAAAACACCCGGCGGAATTGAAGCGTGGCTCGTCGAAGAGCACAGCGTTCCGCTCATCTCGTTGCGCTACGCCTTCGATGGCGGCAACACCCAGGACCCGCCGGGCAAGGAGGGGCTCTCGAACTTCCTCACCGCGATGATGGATGAGGGCGCCGGCGACATCAAATCCGAGCAGTATCAGGAGCGCATGGAAGATATCGCCATGCGCATGAGCTACGACGACAGCAAGGATTCGCTCTACGGATCGTTCGAAACGCTGTCGGCGAACCGTGACAAGGCCGTCGATCTCCTGAAGCTTTCGGTTCAGAAGCCGCGCTTCGATACCGATGCCGTCGAGCGCATTCGCCAGCAGCTCATTGCCAACCTGATCTATGCCGACAAGGACCCCGAGAAGGTCGCGATGCGCGAATGGTACGCGCAGGCCTTCCCTGGCCATCCCTATGCGCGCCCGTCGAACGGCACGGTGGAGACGGTCTCGAAGATCACGCGCGAAGATCTCCTTGATTATCACAAGCGCACGTTCGCGCGTGACAATCTGAAAGTCGTCGCCGTCGGCGACATCACGCCGGAGCAGCTCGGCAAGCTCATCGACGATGTGTTTGGCGCGTTGCCCGAGAAGGCCAATCTCTTCCCCGTCGCGCAGACGGAACCGGCGAAGGGTGGAAGCCAGAAGATCGTCGAGATGGGCGTGCCGCAGTCGGTCGCCGTGTTCGGCCTCGGCGCCATGCCGCGCAAGGACCCCGACTTCATTACGGCCTTCGTCGTCAACCACATCCTGGGCGGCGGCGGTTTCTCGGCGAAGCTGATGGAAGAGGTGCGCGAGAAGCGCGGCCTTGCCTATTCCGTCTACACCTACGTCCAGCCCTACCAGCAAACCTCGATCCTCGTCGGCAGCGTTGCGACGAAGAACGCGGCTATGGGCGAGAGCCTCGACATCATCCGCAACGAGCTGAAGAAGATGGCCGAGAACGGTCCGTCGAAAGAGGATCTCGAAGCGGCCAAGGCCTATCTCACCGGCTCGTACGCGTTGCGCTTCGACACGAACTCGAAGATCGCCTCTCAGCTCTTGGGGCTGATGCAGGAAGGCTTCGGACCGGATTATGTCGAGAACCGCAACAAGCTGATCAACGCGGTCACGGTTGAGGATGCCAAGCGCGTCGCCGCACGGCTTCTGAAGCCGAACGATCTGGTTGTCACAATCGTCGGTAAGCCCGCCGGCATGAAGTCGGCCTCGCCGGCGGCGCTGCAACCAGTGCTCGCAGGTCCCGACCGCGGCTAAGCTCACCGCTCCAGAAACGGCCAAGAGCATCTTGCGCTCTTGGCCGCACATCTGAAATCGGCTAGGCCGGAACAGATTTGAACAAGGAGCGTTGAGCGGCGATGCAAGACGGGCACCGGCACGAAGAAAGTGCGTTTCGGCAGAGCATTGACGGATGTCTTGAAGGCGCGATTGGCGAACACGGCCTCGCGCCTTCCAAGCATTCGGCATGGGTCGATCGCATCACGCCTCACGTTGAAACGCTGAAAGACGAGTATCGCACGGGCAAGCTCCCGCTTCTTCGGATTGCCGAGGAAGAACGCGACATCGCGGACGCCGAAGCCGCATACGCGAAGCTGAGCGAAGGCGCGAAGACGATCGTATTTTTCGGCACCGGCGGCTCAAGCCTCGGCGGCGAATTGTTCGCCCAATTCGCCGGGTGGAATATTGCCGGTGTCGCTTTGCCCGGACAGCGCAACCGCCCGCGCACGAGATTTTACGCCAACCTCGACGGCGCCACGCTTGAGAGCGTTCTCAAATCCCTCGACCTCGCATCGACACGCTTCATCGTGACGTCAAAGTCGGGCGGCACCGCTGAGACATTGGCTCAGGCCATCGCGGCGCTGACGGCGGTAAAGGCGGCCGGTCTCGAAGCCGAGATCCCGAAACTTTTCCTCGGCATCACTGAACCGGATAAACCCGGCAAGGCAAATTGCCTCAGAACACTGTTCTCGAAATTCGGCATTCCGCTGCTTGAGCATCACACCGGCATCGGCGGCCGCTTCTCGTGCCTCACCAACGTCGGCCTGATGCCGGCCATCGCCCGCGGCCTCGATCCGCGCGCTATTCGGGCAGGCGCCAAAAGCGTGGTCGACGCACTCCTCGCATCAGGCAAGCCGGAGGATTTCGCCCCCGCCGTCGGTGCCGCGACCGCCGTTGCGCTCTCGAAAGAGAAGGGCATCAAGACGCTCGTCATGATGCCCTACAACGACAGGCTCGGACGCCTCGCCGCATGGTTCGTGCAACTCTGGGCGGAAAGCCTGGGCAAGGACGGTGAGGGCACGACGCCGCTCGGCGCGCTCGGGCCCCTCGATCAGCACAGCCAGCTCCAGCTCTTCATGGACGGCCCGCGCGACCATTATCTGACCATTGTTCGCGTCGCGAGTGAGGGCATCGGCCCGCGGATCGATCGCGACCTGGCAGCCATCGCCGGCGCCGATATGCTCGGCGGCCACACCGTCGGCGATATCGTCTCGGCCCAGTCGCACGCGATGCCAGAAGCTCTGGCCCAGGCCGGCCGCCCGGTGCGAACAATCGACATTGCAAAACTCGATGAAAAAACCATCGGCGCGATCGTGATGCACTTTATGATCGAAACGATTCTCGCGGGCCGCCTGCTCGGGGTCGATCCGTTCGATCAGCCGGGTGTCGAGCTTGCGAAAGTCTTGACGAAGGAGCGCCTCGCGAAAGGCGCTTGAGGCGCTTTTCTTTAGGGGGACGTTCGCGGTGGCGATCCGGCAGCTTTCGCCAGAAACGGTCAACCGCATCGCGGCCGGCGAGGTCGTCGAGCGCCCGGCGAGCGTCGTCAAGGAACTCGTCGAGAATGCGATCGATGCCGGTGCGACGCAGATCGAAATCGTCATCGCCGCCGGCGGCCTGTCGCTCATCCGCGTGACGGACGACGGCTCCGGCATGACGCCCGAGGATTTGCTTCTCGCCGTCGAACGACACGCCACGTCGAAGCTCGATGAGGAAGATCTCTTCGACATTCGCTGTCTCGGCTTTCGCGGCGAAGCTCTGCCGTCCATCGGCTCGATCGCCCGTCTCGAAATCCGCTCGCGCCCTGCGGATGCGAGCCAGGGAGCGGCCGTCGTCGTCGCGCGAGGCGCAAAGGCGCCGGTCGGCCCTGCCGCCGTCAATCGCGGCACGGTCGTTGAAGTGCGCGATCTCTTTTCCGCGACGCCCGCCCGCCTCAAATTCCTGAAATCCGAGCGCGCCGAGGCGATGGCCGTGACGGACATCGTCCGCCGTCTCGCGATGGCGCATCCGGATATCGGCTTCACGCTGCAGACAGGGGAAAAGAAGCCCGCGATCATCGCGCGCGGCGACCGCTCGTCCGCGGCCTGGCTCGAACGCATCGGCGCCATCATGGGGCGCGAATTCATGGATGACGCGCTCGAAGTCTCGGGCACCGGAAGCGGCGCGACCGCGCCGATGCGCGTCTTTGGATTCGCAGGTCTGCCGACGCTTCACCGGCAGGACAGCACGCAACAGTTCCTCTTCGTCAACGGCCGCCCCGTGAGGGACAAGCTGCTGATCGGCGCCGTCCGCGCGGCCTATGGGGATCTTATTCCGCGCGGCCGCTCACCGTTGCTATCGCTATTTCTCGATGTCGCGCCATCCGATGTGGACGTGAACGTCCATCCCGCCAAGGCCGAGGTTCGTTTTCGCGATGCCGGACGCGTGCGCGTGCTGATGGTCCGGGCGCTGTCGGATGCGCTGGCGACGGCCGGGCATCGCGCGTCCGCGCAAGGCGGCGTGCTGACGGTCGAAAGCTTCGCGGCAGGCGTTTTGCCAAACGCGGCAATGCCTCCACCGCCTTCATCGGATGCGCCTTACCAATGGACACAGCCGCGCGCCTCGCCAACCTTCAACGGAAGCTTCGCTGCAGGGGCGCAGGCGCCCTTTGCGGTGTTTGACGCACCGAGCGCGGATGCGCGTACGATGGTCGAGCCCGTGGCGGAGCAGCCTGTCGACCAGCCGCTTGGTGCCGTGCGGGCGCAGGTCCATGAAAACTATATCGTGGCGCAGACGCGCGACGGCCTCGTCATCGTCGATCAGCACGCCGCACACGAACGGCTGGTTTATGAAAAGCTCAAAACCGCGCTCCTCAACGGCGGAGTGGCGACGCAAGGACTGCTCATCCCGGCGATCGTCACGCTCGACCCCGATG
>JAEWCT010000123.1 GCA_023390485.1 Pseudomonadota bacterium | reverse complement strand
GAAGGTGATGCCCTTGCCGACCAGCGTGATCTTCGGCGCCCCCGCCGGTCCCCAAGTCATGTCGATGAGACGCGGCTGCCGTGGGCTGGCGCGCCCGACAGCGTGGATCAACGGAAAATTCGCGGTCAGCAGATCGTCGCCCGTCGTCACCGAAATATCGGCCCCGTGACGTTCCGCGAGCACGCGCGCAATGGCTTCGATGTCGGCAGGCGCCAGGTCGGAAGCCGGCGTATTTATGAGATCCCGCCCGAGCCAAACAGCTTCGGCCGTGTTGATGATGCGATCCGCGCCCGGACCCGCGAGCCGAAGCTTGGCGCCATCGGCATTCTTATCCTTGTTCTTATAGCGCGTGAACGAGTAGGCACCGAGAGACCATGCCAAAGCCGCAAGCTCGTCGTGCGCCAGGTCCGAGGCGAACCGATACGTGCCTGCGGGTAACGCCGGACTGAGAAGCCCGGCCAGCAGTTCGGAGGGACCGCTCGGCTCGCCCTGCTGGCCATTGCCGATCCCGAAGGCGACGGAAGCGATCTTTCCATCCGCGGCGGGAATAAGAACCGTGCGCTTGGCGCTACCCGAAAACTTCTGTGCCTTGAGCCAGGCGCGCTGAACATCGTCGAGCGAGCCGATCGCATCGACCCCGTCGGAATGGACGAAGTGAATAGGGATGTCGTCCGCGGCTTGAGCACCAAGTGCAAATGTTTCCGCTGCTGCCCAGGCTGCCGTCTCGACCATCCGTCTCACACTCCGCTGCACGTTGTAATCATTGGCTGAAATCGCGCGCCGGCTGCAACTGTCGAGGCGGCCAGAGCACAGCTTTCTCAAGATGCATCTGCTTATACGGGTCTCCAGCAAAACTTAAGCGTTTGTTGACGCCTGCCTCAGAAACTGACGGCCTCTCAGATTCGCGCGCAAACCCGCGAATCATTCCCCTACGGAGACTTTCATGACGCGTGTTGAGCGCCACCCCCCGCTTCGAGTGCTGCGGCCCGCTCGCCTGGGCACCATCGCTGCCCTTTCCGCGAGTTTGCTGCTCGGAGCGTGCTCCGCGTCGACTGACCTGCTGCCGAGCATCGCCATGAAACCGGACGGCGGCACCAAGACTGCCGATGCCACACCCTCGTCGCCGCAAAATGAGTTGCAGAAGGCAACTATCTACTGGGGCAACGAAAACACGAAAAAGCCGACCGAGATTCGCCCTGCGCTCAACTATGCGAAAAACCTGAAGGCTCTCGGCGAAAAAGAGAAAGCCTTCGCTGTCCTGCAACAAGTCAGCCTCCTCCACGGCAACGACCAGGAAGTCGCCGGCGAATACGGCCGCCTGGCGCTGGAGATGGATCAGGTCGGCGTCGCCAATCAGATGCTGACGATGGCCGACGACCCGACGAAGCCCGATTGGCGTATCGTCTCGGCCCGTGGCACGGTGATGGCGAAGCAAGGCAAGTATACCGAGGCAATACCCTTCTATGAGCGCGCGCTGACGCTCTCGCCCAACAACCCGACCGTCACGAACAACCTCGCGATGGCCTACGCGATGAACGGCGACCCCAAGAAAGCGGAAGACCTGCTCCGTCAGGCAGTGTCGGCGCCTGGCGCGACACCGAAAGTCCGCGAGAACCTCGCCCTCGTTTTGGGCCTTCAGGGACGCTACGACGAATCGAAATCCGTCGCCGCCAGCGTGCTCAACACCGATACCGCATCGGCCAATGCGGCTTATCTGAAGCAGATGGTGAAGCTCGAACCGACAACCGCCATGCCCGATGCGCAAAGCTTCGCCGTCAATACGTCGGTCAACCCGTCCGCACCGGCTGAGAGAGCATACCAGAGCGCCACGGCAACCGGTGCGCCGCTGCCCGTCACACAAGGCGTCTGGCAGACGAGCACCGACGAAGCGCTGCCGATCGCGAGATAAAAGAAGTCATCCACTTCTTTTCCAGAAATGGAAAACAGCCCGGCAACTTTTCAGTGCGCCGGGCTTTTTGCGTCACGCGAACCGCTTCGCTCAAAAGAAATAAGCCCCGATCACCGGATTGGCGATCGGGGCTAACGCGACACGAACTGGTTTTGCGAGCGCTAAGCTAATCCTACTTTTGCATCTGCATGTACGAGATGCCGGCCGGCCCGAGGATGACAATGAAAAGCACCGGCAGGAAGAACACGATCATCGGAACCGTCAGCTTCGGCGGCAAGGCGGCAGCCTTCCGTTCGGCTTCCGACTGACGGATCTCGCGGTTCTCCTTCGCCATCGTCCGAAGCGCCTGCCCAACGGGCGTGCCGTAGCGCTCGGCTTGGACGAGCGCCGTCATCACCGCCTTGACGCCCGGAAGCCCCGTGCGCTTTGCAAGATTTTCGTAGGCCTGGCGGCGGTCCTGCAAGTAGGAAAGCTCGGCCGTCGTCAGCATCATTTCTTCGGCAAGCTCGACCGACTGACCGACGATTTCCTTGCCGACTTTCGCGAACCCCGCTTCGACCGACATGCCCGATTGGACGCAGATCAACAGCATGTCGAGCGCATCGGGCCACGCTTGCTTAATCGCCATCTGCCGCTTCTGAACGCGGTTGGAGATGAACATATTCGGCACGTAAAAGCCGATAAATCCCGCCGCTAACGCCATCAGAACGTTGATCGTCGCAGGGTAGCCGGTGTCGTAGAG
>JAEWCT010000096.1 GCA_023390485.1 Pseudomonadota bacterium | reverse complement strand
GCCGAATTCTCTCTTTGGAAACACATCCAAAGCCCTCACTGCGAAAGATAAAGCGTCGAGATCTTCAGCGCGATATCGCGGAACGCCGCCTTTAGCGCATCGCCCGTCGTCGAGTTATAGAAGTGGTTGACGTCGGTCGCGCAGGCCGAAAGCGTATCTATTGCTGTCTGGTTGTCGAGCTGGAAGCCGACAGTGTAGACTTCGATCCCCTTCGCCTTCATTGCCGTGCACTGGGATATCGCCTGCGCGCTCGAGCACACGCCGTTCGCCGCATTCGGACAATACGTAAGCGAGCTCGAATTATCGGGAACACCGTTTGTCGTGTACTGAGTGTTGTATTCGCCGTCCGTCATCAGAACTGCGATCTTCTTCAGCTTATCCGTGCCGTAGGCAGCCGGTGTGCTCGATGCCGCCCACAGCGACGACCAGTTCGGATCCAACATATACCAGGCCCAGGCAGTGCCGATGTGACCGGCCGTGCTGCCGGCGGTCGCCAGACCGTCTATCTTTGCGAGGAGTGCAGTCGTATCGCTCGTCAGCGGAAGCGCCTCGGCGCTCGCCGTTAAGTTGCAGGTGGGATTGTACGTTTTATTTTTGCTCCCCGAGGCAACTTTATGCACCATCACGTACTGGCCCGACTGGGGAGCGGCATCGGTATACTTCTGCGTTCCTATGCGTTCCACGACGCAGGTTGGCGGGTTTGTACCCGACGGCGTCGTACCCGTCGCCTTCTTGAAAGCCGCAAGCGGAAGACGGACGTCATACGCAAACGGAACGATCGCGATCTTCGACGTATACTTGCTCTGATCCTTCCAGACGACGATGTTAACGAGGTCACTTGCAGCGGCTTTCATATCTGTGAGTTTTTGGCCCGCCATAGACCCTGTGATGTCGAGCATCATGCTGACTTCGAGGTTGAGTTCGGCATTGCCGCCCACGGCAAGCACCGCCTTCGCATAGTCCGTTCCGTTGGCATGCAGGAGCGGCAGCGTCTTCACGCCCGCCACACTCATAAACGGCGTCGCGATAGAAGCATTGCCGTTTGAGACGACGGCCGTCCCGTTATCGGTAACGGCAAAGTTGATCGTATCGGAGTCGGAGACCACCGAGATGCGGCTTTGGACGGCCTGCTTGTAGAAGGCCTGGGCGACCTTGATGGCGGCCGCCTGATCGCCCCCGTTGGTCTGCAGCGCGCGGGCGCCCGCCAGCACGGCCGCGTCAGCCGCTTCCAGCGTCTGATTGCGTGCGTTGATAAGGCGCCCATAATCGACCGCGAGGCCGACCATCAAGAGCAGGACGCCCATCATCAAGCCGAACATGATGGCGACGTCGCCACGCGAATCGGCGGCAAACCGGTAAAGCGCGCTCGCGCGTTCCTGCGATTTGCCGGCCAGGACCTTTCCGGCCATCTGGCAACTATCCAGCGCACGCCGTACAGAATATGACGCGAACTTCATCGACCGCCTCCAGCGAATACTTTCAATGAACACTGAAGGGTTGATCATTTAAGACGAATTAATCTGATATGCCGAATTCATATCGAGATTAACCGACACTTCATCTCGAGAAGTCAGTTTTAATCAAAATACATTTATAAAATTTACTTTGTGTTTACTTGCATGTCCACGCCAGCATCGCAGCACATTCGCGCGAGCACGCCTCCACCCAAAGACATAAAGACTTGTTTATATGTTATTGCGTGCCTGCCGTGAGTTCGCTATAGCAACGCCGAAGTTTGCGCGGCCGGAAATTCGAAACGGCTGAGGTGTGCCCTCTTAAGGCAGCACACCGCGCTTTCGCACGCAGGGCGCATCCACGAGGAACAAAGCCATATGAGCACGAAATTCACGGACTACATCGTCAAGGACCTCAGCCTCGCCGACTGGGGGCGTAAGGAAATCTCCATCGCCGAGACCGAGATGCCCGGCCTGATGGCAACGCGCGAGGAATATGGCGCCTCAAAGCCGCTGAAGGGCGCGCGCATCGCCGGCTCGCTGCATATGACGATCCAGACGGCGGTGCTGATCGAGACGCTCGCGGCTCTCGGCGCCGACATCCGCTGGGTCTCGTGCAACATCTACTCGACCCAAGACCACGCAGCCGCCGCCATCGCCGCGGCCGGCATCCCCGTATTTGCGTGGAAGGGCGAAACCCTGACCGACTACTGGGACTACACGCGCAAGCTTTTCGAGTGGGGTGACGGCGGCGTTCCGAACCTGATCCTCGATGACGGCGGCGACGCGACCATGTTCGTGCATCTCGGTCTCCGGGCCGAGAACGGCGACACCGCATTCCTCGACGGCGCCACTTCCGAAGAAGAGCAGGTCTTCTTCGCGTTGATCAAGAAGACGCTGGCCGAGAAGCCCAAGGGCTGGTTCGCCACCATCGCCAAGTCCATCAAGGGCGTGTCGGAAGAAACGACCACCGGCGTGCATCGCCTCTACGAAATGCAGAAGGCCGGAAAGCTTCTTTTCCCCGCGATCAACGTCAACGACTCGGTCACGAAGTCGAAATTCGACAATCTCTACGGCTGCCGGGAAAGCCTCGTCGACGGCATCCGCCGCGGCACCGACGTGATGATGGCTGGCAAGGTCGCGATGGTCGCGGGCTTCGGCGACGTCGGCAAAGGCTCGGCCGCTTCGCTGAGAAACGCCGGTTGCCGCGTCTTGGTGTCGGAAGTCGATCCGATCTGCGCCCTTCAGGCCGCGATGGAAGGCTACGAGGTCGTGACCATGGACGACGCCGCTCCGCGCGCCGACATCTTCGTGACGGCGACGGGCAACAAGGACATCATCACGGTCGATCACATGCGGGCCATGAAGGACCGCGCGATCGTCTGCAACATCGGCCACTTCGACAACGAGATCCAGATCGCTGGCCTCAGGAACTTCAAGTGGACCAACATCAAGCCGCAGGTCGACGAAATCGAGTTCTCTAGCGGCAAGCGCATCATCCTCCTCTCGGAAGGGCGCCTCGTGAACCTCGGCAACGCCATGGGTCACCCCTCCTTCGTCATGTCCGCCTCGTTCACGAACCAGACGCTCGCCCAGATCGAGCTGTTCGCGAATGACGGCCAGTATGAGAAGAAGGTCTATACGCTGCCGAAGAAGCTCGACGAAAAGGTCGCGAGCCTGCATCTCGCCAAGATCGGCGTGAAGCTGACCAGGCTGTCGGACGAGCAGGCAGCCTATATCGGCGTGACCGCCGAAGGCCCCTACAAGCCCGAGCACTACCGCTACTGAGCGGACCGGGACCAACGCCGGCCCGGCCGCTCGTCCGGCCGGCGGCTCCCGAGCGGAAGCGCCCTTCCGGGCGCACACCTCGGGCCCGCGCATGCGCGGGTGCGGTACGTTAACGCGATCGGAACCATCCGGCACGATCATGCCGGGTATCCCCGTCAGGGAGCGTTGACATCGTGCGGGGCATTCCGCTCCGCACGGCAATGCCGCAGGGAGCTCCGTTCGCATCGTGCTCCGCAGGTATCTGCCCCGCACGTCCGGGTGGCCGTGTGCGCGCGGGCCACAGCGCGCCTCCTTTTGGCCCATCTGCCGCCGATATCCCGTGGAGCGGCTTCCGACATGGTTGCCGGCAACGTTACACTGGCCGCGATTCGGAGCGAAAACCGGCGTGATTCGGTCGCCCGGGGCGTTCCGACGAGGGGTCCGAGACATGGGCGGCTGCAAGGCGAGCGCGTTTACGCGCCTGATCCTGATTCTGGGCGGACTGTCCGCCCGGGCGCTCCCGGCCGCAGCACAGACCCCGCTGGAAGCCCGCCTTGCCGACACCCGCGACACCGTCTCCGGCATCCTCGCCCATGTCGGCCAGACGCTGACGCCGGCAGGCGGCCTCGACATCGTCCGCATCGCCGCGCTCGTGCTTGTCGTCGGCCTTGCCGTTTCGCTCGTGGCCCTTTCCTCGCGCCATCTCAGGCTGCGCTGGACGGTGCGCCAGCGCGAACGGGCGCTGCAGGCGGAACTGCGCGCCGCCCATCTGCGCGCGGACCGGGCGGAGAGCTTCCTCGCCGGCGAGCCGCAGATCGTGGTCACCTGGACCGAACCGGATGCGGAGCCGATCATCGAAGGCGACACCAGCATCGCCTCGGTGGAGGAGCAGCCGCGGCGGGTGCTCGCCTTCGGCTCTTATCTCGTGGCGTCCGATGCCCAGGCGGTGGAGACCGCGATCGAGCAGTTGAAGCGCAAGGGCGAGACCTTCGCGCTCACGGCCCAGACGACCGTCGGACGCTTCCTCGCCGTCGACGGGCGCGTCGTGGGCACGAGCCTTGCCGTACGCCTGCGGGAGGTCACCGGCGATCGCGCCGAACTCGCTCGTGCCGAGGACCTGCTCGTCACCATCGACGCCGAGTTGTGCGCGCTGCGAAAAATGCTCGATGCCCTGCCGCAGCCGGTCTGGGTACGCGATGCCGAAG
>JAEWCT010000009.1 GCA_023390485.1 Pseudomonadota bacterium | reverse complement strand
CGATGGCGCTGCTCGCCATCTGACCGGCCTTGCTTTGCCCGACATCGGTCTAACCGCAACTGACGGTTCTACGGTCCATCTTGCACGGCTCCCCGGGCGAACGATCGTGTTCGTTTATCCAATGACCGGCCGGCCCGGTGTGGCTCTTCCCGACGGATGGGACCAAATTCCTGGCGCGCGCGGCTGCACGCCCCAGACCTGTGCGTTTCGCGATCTCTATGCGGATTTGCGAGCGGCTGGAGCCGATCACGTCTACGGTTTTTCCACGCAGGATCGTGGCTATCAGCGAGAGGTAGCCGAGCGTTTGCATCTGCCGTTTCCGCTGTTGTCCGACGCCGATCTCGCATTTTCGCGTGCCACGCGGCTTCCGGTCATGGTGGTCGAAGGTTCCACATTGGCCAAGCGTCTTGCGCTCATTATCGACGACGGCATTGTCGTGCACGCTTTCTATCCAGTCTTTCCTCCGGACCGGAATGCCGGCGACGTGCTCGCATGGCTCAAGTCGAATAAGAGTGCGTAATGGAAACGAACTGGCCCTGGCCGTCGCCCGTCGATGATGGCACCGCGAAGCACTTGATTGCCGGTACGCGCCTCCCGGACGTGGCGCTTCCTGCCACGCGGGGGGCAAGCGTCAATCTTGCTCGCTATCAGGAGCGGGCCGTCGTGTTCGTTTATCCGATGACGGGAACTCCCGGCGTTGCGAACCCGCCGGATTGGGACGTCATTCCCGGTGCGCATGGATCCACGCCCGAAGCCGAAGGATTTCGCGACGCCTACACGGAGTTCGAGCTTCTGGGTTACGAGATCTTTGGGCTCAGCGGTCAATCGCCGGAAAGTCAGCAGGCGTTCGCGACGCGTGTTGGTATTCCCTACCTATTACTGAGCGACCAGACGTTCGCGTTCGCCGACGCATTAAGCCTGCCGCGGTTTGAGACGGGCGGCGTGACGTATCTCAAACGTCTGACGATGATCATTCGGAACGGCGTCATCTATCGCGTCGTTTATCCGGTGCAAACGCCACCATCGCATGCGCGGGAGTTGCTTGCCGATCTCAGGCCAACTCGCGCCTAATGTCTTCGAAAACCGCGCGGAACATTTCGGGCGTCAGCCGGCGCGTGCTGGTATTGTAGCGCGAGCAATGGAAGCTGTCGTAGAGGGCGCAATCAGCGCTCAGCTCGTGGCGCGCGCCGTGGGCAAAGGGATGGAGCGATTTCTTTTTCGCGAGCGCGGCAAGTGTTTGATCGTGGGCTATGCGGCCGAGTGCGAGGATCACCTTCAGTTTCGGCAGGCTTGCCAACCGCGCTTCGAAGAAGGGCCGGCAATTCGATATTTCGCCCGGCTCCGGCTTGTTTTCCGGCGGCGCACAGCGCACTGCATTCGTTATCATGCAGTCGACAAGCTTCAGGCCGTCGTCGGGGCGCGCATGGTATTCGCCCTTGGCAAATCCGTATTCGATGAGGGTTTCGTAGAGTAGATTACCGGCATAATCGCCGGTAAACGGCCGGCCTGTACGGTTGGCGCCGGTTCGTCCGGGAGCCAAGCCGACGATCAGAAGGCGCGCTTGAGAAGTGCCGAATGAGGGCACTGCGCCGTTGAACCACTCAGGTTGCTCAGTCTGGTTTTCTTTACGGTAGGCGACGAGCCGTGGGCAGCGAGGGCAGTCCTTGGGAGCCTCTGGACCAAAGACCGTATTGCCCATCGTCCCGGCCGCCATGTGTCGTCGATGCACGTTTTGAAGAAGACGTAAAAGTGCTCAGACTTCTTCTTCCGCGAGGTCATCGTCGCCGAGGTAGTTCGCGTCGCGTACGGGCGAAAGCGGTGCGCGTGCCGTATAGCCGCGTCCATCACGCGGAGCGCGAGCGCCGCCGCCCTGGCCACCGTTCTGGCCACCGCTCTGCGCGCGGCCAACCTGCTCTTCGAGATCCGCGAGGTCGACGAATTGATCGGCTTGACGGCGCAACTCGTCGGCAACCATCGGCGGCTGAGTCTGAAGGGTCGAAACGATGCTTACGCGTTTCCCTTTCTGCTGAAGCGCGGCGACGAGGCTGCGGAAATCGCCGTCTCCTGAGAAAATCACGATGTGGTCGAGGCTGTCGGACAGACGCATGGCATCGACTGCCAGCTCGATATCCATGTTGCCTTTGATTTTCCGGCGACCGGTTGCGTCGGTGAATTCTTTCGTCGGCTTCGTCACCATGGAGAAGCCGTTGTAGTCCAGCCAGTCGATCAGCGGGCGGATCGACGAATACTCCTGCTCTTCTGCGAGAGCCGTGTAATAAAGCGCGCGAACGAGCTGGCCCTTTTGCCGAAAGAGTCCCAGCAGGCGCTTGTAGTCAATATCGAAGCCTAATGACTTCGCGGTCGCATAGAGGTTCGCGCCGTCGATGAAGAGAGCAACTCGTTCGGTCGGATAAAAATGCATTTTTCGTTTCCTAAAGAGGAATGTCGCGAACTAAACATCGTCCAGAAATTTCTGGAAGGGGGCAAAAGCCCATTTTCTCTAATCGGTTAGGCAATTTCGAAAGCGTCCCCGTCTACGGTGTAGAACGCTTCTTTCTTATGGGTTACCAGATGTGAATGCGAGTCAACAATTGTGACAATTAGTCTGTTTAACCGCGATTGAAGTGGAATGCTATGGGGCGAGCAATTTCGGTTTTGCTTCTCCTCTGTACTACTTGATTAATACATCCAAACGTGGCAAAGAGGCATCAGCGTGGCGCTGGAAGGCGGTCCGATCGGCTGTTTGCGCCCCCTTTAATGCCTTACAACGTGCCAGTTTTACCAAGGGAAGGTCCTGCCCATGGCTCGCGTCACCGTCGAAGATTGCGTCGACAAGATTCCAAACAGATTTGAATTGGTTCTCCTCGCAGCGCATCGCGCGCGGTCCATCGCCAACGGCAGCTCCATCACCATTGCGCCGGATGACGACAAGAATCCAGTCATTGCATTGCGCGAGATTGCTGAACGCACGCTCTCGCCCGACGACATGCGCGAAACGTTGATCTCATCGATCCAGAAGAACACCGAAGTCGACGAGCCGGAGGCTGTTGCGGCGCCGTTGCTGCCGCCCGAGCGCCGTGCGCCGATG
>JAEWCT010000003.1 GCA_023390485.1 Pseudomonadota bacterium | reverse complement strand
ATAAGGACCTGCGGAATGCGATCGTGATAGGCAAAAGCGACGCCCGCGACCGCCGCGGCGATCATCAGCCGCGTCGTCAACCGGCGCAGGAACGGGCGCCGCGCGACGTCCGGCTTCGGACGGATCTTCGGTTTGGACTTCACCTTCTCGGCAACGGCGCGCGGCGGCGGAGGCAATGGCGGCAGTTTCTCCGCCGGTTTTGCCTTCTCAACCTTGGCCTTTTCGGCCTTCGCTTTGTCCGCGCGGGAAGTCTTTTTCGCAGCCGCCGGCGGTGGCGCCGGGGGAGCTGTCGGAGGCGGCGCAGCTTGAGCGGCTTGCCGCTTCGCCGCGGAAGGGCTCTTCAGCGCATCGACGAAATCCAATAGCACGCCTTTGGGACCAGGCGCGTCGGGCGGCGGCGGCACAGGCGTCATGGTTACGGCCTCGGCCGCGCGCTGCGCCTCATCGCTGCGGCGGCGGACTTCCGTCTTCTCCTTGAAGCGCTGGAAGAGACCGGGCTTTTCGGGCTCCGGCGCGAGTAGTGCGCCCCGCCATGCCGCGACCGATTGCGGCCTTCCGTCCGGCGTCAGCGAAAGAGCTTGTTGAATCGCGTCGAGGAACGTCGCGCGGTACCCGCCGAGCGCCGCCTCGCGAACCGGGATCATCTCGTCCTTCAGCATCCGCGATGGCGAGTCGGGCGGCCGCTTTCCGGTCACCGCATGATAGAGGGTGGCCGCGAATGCGTAGATATCGGTCCAGGCGCCCTGCTGACGGCTCGTTTCGGCATACTGCTCGTAGGGGCTGTAGCCGGGTTTGACGAGCGCCGAGACGGTCTTCGTCTTCGAATGAGCAGCGATGTCGCTCCGCGCCGCGCCGAAGTCGATCAGCACCGGATCGCCGTTGTTCCGGATGATGATATTGTCGGGCGCGATATCGCGATGCAGGAAATCCGCTTTGTGGATCACCTCGAGCGCATCGAGCAATGGCGCTACGATTTGATCGAGCTCTTTCTGGCGCGGCGCCCGCCCAAGGTCTTTGAGCCAGGACTTGAGGTTCTTCCCTTCCTCGAAGCGCAGCACCATGTAGGCGGTGTTGTTCGCCCGGAAGATTCGGTGCACCTTGACGATGTTGTGATGGTCGAACTTCGCGAGCGTCTGCGCTTCTTCGATGAAGCGATCGAGACCCCAATTGTAATCGCCCTTACAACCCTCCGAGCGCGGCGTCGCTTCGAGGCTCTCGGTGCGAAGCGCAAAATCGCTCGGGAAATATTCTTTGATGCTGACTTTACGCGTCAGTTCGGGCTCGTCCGCAAGATACGTGACGCCGAAGCCGCCCGCGCCGAGAACACGCACGATTTTATAATCGCCCGCGAGCTCCGTGCCGTCCGGTAAAGCGACAAGCTGCGTCATGATCCTCGTGCGCGTGCCGTCCGCGCGCTCGTGATGAAGGGCCTCAGATCGTCCTGACTTAGGCCGTCGGACGAAGTGCTAATCTTGTCTCTGTTTTGTCCCAATGGCGCAAGAATGTGGCGTATCGACGGGCGATGAACCCGTGATGAATAAATCCCCATGGTGTCGCCTTTGGGCCATGTTACCGCCGCCATCTGCAAACCTTATTCGCCTGACGCGATTTGGGCACGAATCAGATGCACGAGCTTCCCGGAACTCGATGCGCCGTAGCGGGTACGGCGATTCTCTCGGCCATGGCAGTCTTGACTTTCCCCGCGCACGCAAGCGGCGCAGATACTGTGATCGATACGTCCCTCCGCTTCGCGCGCGGAGCTGGAACATTAGTTTCCGATGGCTATCGGGCGGCGCCCGCATTGATGCTTGGCGTTGTTGTCGCGACGGTTTTGCCGCTTCTGACGATGTTCATGAAAATATCGGAGCCGTTTCGCCGCTCAGCCGAGGCGACACGGCGCTATCGGCCCGGACGTAACGAAAAATTTGATGCGGAGGTTGCGGATACTCTAGGCAGCCGCAATCGGCTTCCCTTCGTCGAAATCGAGAGCAAAGGCGCCAAAACGCGATGTGCGATCCCGCGCGACATGCTTCGAATTGGCCGCGAACATGACAACGACATCCGCATCTCGAGCCGGTCCGTGCATCGCTATCACGCGGCGATCCATCGTGATTCCGACGATTGGCACATCACCGACCTGACGGGTGTGGAAAGCAACGGTTTGATCGTCAACGGCAGGCGCTGCTGCGAAGCGCGCCTCAACGATGGCGACCTCATAGAACTCGGTCCTGGAAAGCTGCGTTTTCGCGCCGGGTTCGGATAATGCTCGGTTTGCGGTCAAGGTTCCGTCCAGGTTCCGGTTCATGCTTCCGGGGGACAGTGTGGCGTTGAGGCAGTCTGTGCTTGTTCAAATGGGAGGAAGATTTTAATGACGATCGAGCGCGGGGAGACGACCGCAGGGAACGAGGCGAAAGCCGTGAAACAGCACAAATTTCTGGGTTCGTTGCGCGACGCGCTGATGGCCGCGGGCCGCGATGATACGGCGCCGGCCGGAGCCGCTCGCACCAACCCCGCCGCGCCTCAGGCGGCCGCGGCGGCAGAGAAGGTGTCGCCGCCTGCCGTGCCCGCGCCCGAGATTCCAAGTGCCGAGGAAGCCGCACGCTTGGCACGCACACCGCCGGAGCCCAAAATGCCCGATCGCGTCGCTGGCCCGAATGAGGCTGATCCGCCGCCGACGACCCGTGTCATCCGCCCGGACCC
>JAEWCT010000359.1 GCA_023390485.1 Pseudomonadota bacterium | reverse complement strand
TCGGCCAGTACCTGATCGATCTCGTCGACGAGGCCGGCTATATCCCCGCGAACCTTGAAATGCTCGCCCAGCGTCTCGGCGCGCCGCTCGAATTGGTCGAAAGCGTGCTCAGCAAGCTCCAGACTTTCGATCCGCCCGGCATCTTCGCTCGGTCGCTGGCCGAATGCCTCGCGCTCCAGCTCAAGGATCAAAATCGCTACGATCCTCTGATGGCGCAGCTTTTGGCGCACCTGGACCTGCTCGCCAGCCGCAACATCCCGGCGCTGAAGCGGGCAATCGGCATCGATATGGACGAGCTTGCCGATATGATCCGCGAGATCAAAAGGCTCAATCCCAAGCCAGGCCTGAAGTTTGGCTCCGTTCAGCTTCAACCGGTGGTGCCGGACGTCATCGTCCGCGCTGCCTCCGACGGTGGATGGCACGTCGAGCTCAATAGCGACACTCTGCCACGCGTTCTGGTCAATCGCACCTACTACACGCGCATCGCCAAGTCCGCGACCAACGAGCGCGACAAGGGCTACATCTTCGATTGCCTGCAGACGGCCAATTGGCTCGTTAAGAGTTTAGATCAGCGAGCACGCACGATCCTCAAGGTCGCCGAACAGATCGTGCGCCAGCAGGACAGCTTCTTTATGTACGGGGTGCAGTATCTGCGTCCGCTCAATCTCAAAGTAATTGCCGACGCGATCTCGATGCATGAGTCGACTGTGTCGCGCGTCACCTCGAACAAGTACATCGCGACGCCAAGGGGTATATTCGAGCTGAAGTACTTCTTCACCTCCGCGATCGCCTCGGCCGCTGATGGAGAAGCGCATTCATCGGAAGCCGTCCGCCATCGGATCAAACAGCTGATCGACGCCGAAAGCGCCGGCGATGTTTTGTCCGATGATCAGCTCGTGGACCGCCTGAAAGGCGAAGGCATCGAGATTGCCCGCCGCACGGTCGCGAAGTATCGAGAGGCGATGCGCATACCCTCTTCGGTACAACGCCGGCGCGACAAGAAACTGGTTGAACGTCTCGGCGACTTTGCATGATTCTCAGCACATAACCCGCTGAAAGAAAAGAGACTTTTCGTTACATTCTTAGCCGAAAGCGTGATTTGACAGGGCACCTGGTGGGGCCTAACGATTAGAATGTGAGAGGCTGGGTTGAGTGTCGGTCACACGTTCCCAAGGCTTCAAAAAAGGCAGCTCGGAGCCCATGAGCACATTGCGCTCGACAACGGCAAACGCAGCCTCGGTAAGTGCAGAACAGGCATTTTCATGACCATTCAAATCACTGGTAAAAACATCGAAGTCGGCGACGCTTTCCAAAGCTACGCGGGCGACAAGATCCGGGGCATCCTCCAAAAGTTTCTTCCGCGTGAAGTGAACGGCCACATCCGGCTCGAACGCGAGCGCGAGGTGTTTAAGACGTCCTGCACGGTCCATGTTGCAGGCGGTCTTCTGCTTGAGGCACATGGCGAAGGTGGCGACGCGTACAGCTCCGTCGATTCCGCCGCACACCGGCTGGAGACGCGCGTGAAGCGCTATAGGAGCCGCATTAAGCATCACACCTCGCCGGCTGCAGCTGCACGTCGCAAGGTCGACATCGAAGCACGCGATTATATCGTGACCCTAGGCGACGACGACGAGCCCGAGCAGGAAGAGGCGAATCCGCTTATTATTGCCGAGGGTCAGCGGAACATCGGCCATATGACGGTTAGTGAAGCTGTACTGAAACTCGACTTGTCGGAAGCGTCCTTCATGATTTTCAGGAACGCTGCGCATGGTGGGTTGAACGTAGTTTACCGCCGAAACGACGGGCACATTGGGTGGATCGACGCCGATCTGCCTGCGGCAGCGAAGGCGAATGGCGCCTCCGCGCCGGAACATGCGGATTGAGGGCAGTTTATTTATTTCGATCAGTGCAATGTGGCGACCGTCCAGGAAGCTGGCCCGGTAGGCCACATTGGCGGCCATATCATCGTGGATGGAGCCTGAATGAATATCGAAGATATACTCGCCCCTGACGCGATTATTCCGCGTTTCGAGGCTGAGGACAAAAAGCAGGCGCTGCGCGACCTGGCTGAGAAGGCCGAGGGCCTGACGGGCGTCGCTGCAGGAGACATCTATGCAGCATTGGTGCAGAGGGAGCGTCTGAGTTCCACGAGCCTTGGCCGTGGGATTGCGATCCCGCATGTCAAACTTCCTGGCGTGAAGAAGATCACGTGCCTCTTCGCGCGCCTCGCGCGTCCTATTGCCTTCGAAAGCCACGACGGCGAACCCGTCGATCTTCTGTTCTTTCTGCTGGCGCCAGAACACGCGGGAGCAGACCATTTGAAGGCCTTAGCACGCATTTCCCGACTCGTCCGTGACCCCGCGACCCTCGAGGGCCTGCGCACCGCCAAAGACGTCGAGAGCCTCCGGAGCGTTCTCACGAAGCCCCTCACATCGCACGCAGCCTGATCGGCTCTTGAAACACACACGGCTCGCAGAACGCGAACCGTCGAGCGGGATCGAGGAATGTCTCGCCTTAGTGCAGGACCGCGATCACGCCCAGTCCGATGCCGCCGACAAGCAAGCGCCACCAGCCGAAGAATGAAAGCCCGCGCCGCGAGATGAAATCGAGCATGTAGCGGACCACGATGGCCCCCGTTATGAACGCCGCGACGAACCCGAGCACGATGTGGCTCACGTCGTCGGGCGTCAAAATCGCCCAGTTTTTATAGAGATCGTAGGCGAACGCCCCCGTCATCGTCGGCATGGCGAGAAAAAACGAAAACTCTGCCGCGGTGCGCTTGTCGGCGCCGAGCAGCACGGCCGAGACGATCGTCGAACCTGACCGCGAAACGCCGGGGATCATCGCGAGACACTGGGCGAAGCCGATGACGAGCGCTGTCAAAGGAGGAATATCCATAACGTCGGTATAGCGCGGCTTGTACTTAATCCGGTCGACGACAAGCAGGATGATACCGCCGATGACCAGCGCCGTGCACACGATCAACGGCGATTCGAAGAGCACTTCCTTGATGATCTTGTGTGCCAAGACGCCGATGAAAACGGCCGGCAGGAAGGCTATCAACACCGCAAAAACGAAACGACGCGTTCTGGCGTTGCTGGGAAAATCGAGAGCGATATGCCAAAGCTTGCCCGCGTAGACGGTCAGAAGGGCAAGGATCGCTCCAAGCTGAATCAGCACTTCAAACGTGCGTCCCGAAGACGTCACGCCCATGACCTGCTCTGTGAGGAGAAGATGCGCCGTCGAGGAAACCGGTAAATATTCCGTCAGGCCTTCGATCAGCCCGAGCAGTACGACTTGCCACGTTTCCATCAGTGCTCCTTCGCGCTCCGAACGCGGGCGAGCGTTACCAGAAATTGCGGCAATACCAAAGAGGTCGTTTAGCCGAGTTGCCATCGAATCGACGACAGCGGGTGTATAATGGCCGGACCAGCAGAATAGGAATCACATGCCTCCGCGACTTACGCAGTATCGCCTCTGTCCGCGTTCACGGTCCATTCGATTGGCGCTTGCCGAATACGGCGTTGACGTTCAGCTCGTCGACGAAAACCCATGGGAATGGCGCCAGAGCTTTCTTGCGAAGAACCCGGCGGGCGAGATGCCGGTTCTCGAATTCGACAACGGGCTAATCCTCTGTGGCGCGTATTCGATCTCGGAATTCATCGCTGAAGAAGTACTCCCGGTCGCGACGATGGCGACGCCGGGACCGCCCCCGCTCATCCCGGGCAATCGGGAGGATCGTGCAGAAGTCCGCCGGCTGATCGATTGGTACCATGGCAAATTCGATCGTGAAGTGACGCGCGAGCTGCTGATCGAGAAGGTCTATAGCTCGATGCGCCCGTCGGGCCCCGTCGCTCCCGATCCCGGCGTCCTGCGTGCCGTCCGCGCCAACCTCAAATACCATTTGTCTTACACAGGATATCTCGCCGACAACCGGCGCTGGATCGGCGGCGACGAGCTAAGCTTTGCGGACTTCGCCGCAGCCGCCCAGATTTCGACCGCAGACTACCTTGGCGAGATCCCGTGGAGCGACTACCCCGCGGTCAAAATCTGGTATCAACGAATGAAGTCGCGGCCGTCTTTCCGTGCACTGCTCGGCGACCGGGTGCCTGGAACCGCGCCGCCCCTTGCCTATTCCGATCTCGATTTCTAAATCGCTTCTATGCTCGACGCCCGTAAATCCGGTTCCGATCTCGCGGATATGATCCGTGCCGAAGCATCGAAGCTCGGGCTCGATGCCGTCGGGATCGCACGGCTGGCCGACGACACGGAGCTTACCGCACGCCTGGCGCACTTCCTGAGCGAAAAGCGTCACGGCGACATGGATTGGATGGAGACCCATGCCGACCGGCGGAGCGGTCCGTTGAAGCTTTGGCCGGAGGCCAAGAGCGCTATCATCTTCGGACAATCGTATGCGCCGCCCAGCAATCCGTTGGATGCCCTTCGCGATCGGTCCAATGCGGCGATTTCGGTCTACGCCAAAGGCCGCGATTACCACGATGTGCTGAAAAAAAAGATCAAATCGCTGGCGCGCTCGTTCGCTGAACGATCCGGCGCGGACGTCAAGGTTTTCGTCGATACCGCACCGCTGATGGAGAAGCCACTGGCCGCCAAGGCCGGGCTCGGCTGGCAGGGCAAGCACACGATCCTGGTTTCGCGCGACCACGGCAACTGGCTCTTTCTCGGTGCCGTATTGACGACGGCGGCATTGGAACCGGATACCGGCATCAGCGACCATTGCGGTTCATGCCGGCGATGTCTCGACATCTGCCCGACGAACGCTTTCCCCGCGCCATATCAGCTCGACGCACGCCGCTGCATCGCCTACCTGACCATCGAGCACAAAGGACATATCGCACCGGAATTCCGCGTGCCCATCGGAAATCGCGTATTCGGTTGCGACGACTGCGCAGCCGTCTGCCCGTGGAATAAGTTTGCAGGCGCCGCGACCGAGATCCGTTACGCAGCGCGCCCCGAAACGGACAATCCGCCTCTCGCCGAACTCCTCGCGCTCGACGATGCTACATTTCGGGCGCGTTTCGCCGGCACGCCGATCAAACGAACGGGGCGCGACCGCGTCGTGCGCAATGCGCTGATCGCCTCCGGAAATTCCGGCGATCGATCACTGCTTCGACATATCGAACCACTGATGGAAGACAGTTCCGCTCTTGTCCGGGCGATGGCGATCTGGGCGTCACGCCGACTTGCAAACCCCGGCGAGATCGAAGCCCTGCAAAAGCACTATCAAGACCTTGAGCGCGATCCCGAAGTCGCCGCCGAATGGACGTTGCCAATGGAAGGAACTCACCGCGCATGAGCCGGCTCTTCTGTTTCGGATTGGGCTACTGCGCGAGCGAACTCGGCCGGCGCCTTCTGGCACAAGGCTGGACCGTCGCCGGAACGACCGCACACGTTGATAAGGTCGAGCGTCTTTCCGAGCAGGGCTTCGAACCATTTCTCTTCGATGGAACCGATGCGCTCCACGATGTCGCCGACGCTCTGCAAAGCGCAACGCATGTGCTGCTATCCATTCCACCGGATGCCGAGAGCGATCCGGCCTTGCGGCACTATGGAGCTGCAATCGCCGCCAGTCCTTCCATTCGCTGGATCGGCTACTTCTCGACAGTCGGCGTGTACGGCGACGCTTCGGGCAACTGGGTGGACGAAACGACGGAGACGCGGCCCGGAACCGAGCGCGGGCAACGTCGCGTCAAAGCTGAGAATGGCTGGATCGACCTTGCGCGCGCATCCGGCAAAGCTCTCGTCATCTATCGTCTGCCGGGAATCTACGGGCCCGGCCGCAGCGCGATCGATCAGCTGAAAGCAGGGACTGCGCGCCGCGTCTTCAAGCCCGGTCAATTGACCAACCGCATCCATGTTGCGGACATCGCGACCGCCGTGCAGGCAAGCATCGACCTTTCACCCGGCGTCCATATCTTCAACGTGACGGACGACCTTCCCGCGCCTCCGCAGGATGTCATCGCTTACGGCGCCGAGCTGTTGGGACTCCCGTGCCCGCCGGCTACCGACCCCGCTGATGCCGCTCTGTCCCCGACCGCACGAAGTTTTTACGTCGAGAGCAAGAAAGTCTCAAACGCCCGCATGAAATCCGAACTCGGCGTTAGACTTGCGTATCCCACGTACGTCGAAGGGCTAAAGGCGATCGCCGAGCTTTAGCGAACCCTTTTTGGTTCGTGGTCACACCTTTTCCCCCATTCCGCCAGAATAGAGGATAAAGACGATAGCGGCTGCGTCCCGACAGGGCGTGCCGACGCGAGCGGGACCACGAGTTTTCCATGGCAATTAGAGCGCTCATTGTAGCGACGATGACGGTGCTGATCTTCGCACTCGGCGTCCGTGCCGATCCTGTCGATCCGGCCCAAGCAATCGCGCAAAAGTTCTCTGAGGCGAGCGATGAGCCCGCTCCGAAGCCGGCGGCGAAACCATCACCAAAACCAGTACCAAAGCCATCAACGACGGCAAGAAAGCCGGACGCCGATTACGAAGCTGACATGCTTCGCCGCGCGCGCGCCGAAGAAGCCGATCGCCAAAAGCAGGAAAGCCGCCCGCAGCAAGTTGCGGCTGAGCCCGAGGCGCCAACCGCCCCGGTTCCCGCACCGCCGCCCACCGTCGCTCCCCCAGCGGAAAAGCAACCGGCACCGATTCCCATCGCTGCAACCGCCGCCCCGAAACCGGAAAGCCAACGAGCGATTGTCGCCGAGGCTCCGAGGTCCGACGCGACACAAGCCACGGTGTTGCTTGTGCTCGGTATCGATGGCGGAGCGCTCGGTTTCAAACCCGATCCGATCATTTGTATCGACGAGAGCTGCTGGCTTTCGAACGGCATCGAAGCCCCAGCCTTAAGCATGCCGCGCACGCAGGCAGTCGCGCTACGAACGACGGAGGAGACGACGTCCGATCCCTGCGCCGGGAAATCCGCCTGCGTCTATCGCGGCGTCACGATCGCCGCCGACGCGCGCATCGAAGTCATTGAAGTCGGCGAAAGCCGCGGTGCTTCCGCCGGAGCCTTTACGATCGCGGCCGACAAAAGCTGCCGCAACGACGGCGGCGGTCTCCTTTGCGACAACGGTGTCGCGACACAGGATTTCCGGATTTGGGTGGTGCCCGAAGCCATTGCCGCGGCGACCGGCCCGGAAGGGCTCGAAGAAGCCGTCGCCGAGGGCCTTCCCGAACCGGATTCCGCTGCCGGCAACGACAAATAGCGCTAAAGCAGCTTGCTGATTTCAGCGAAAAGCAAATCGAGATCTTGCGGCCGCGACAGCCGATGCTCCGCGTCGGCGACCTCGATCAGCTTGACCTTTCCGCCAGTCAAAAAGGTCGTGAGCTCTCGCGTGTGAGACGCCGGCACATCGACATCCAGCAAGCCTTGCAAGATCACGACAGGCCGGCCCGGATCGAACGGCGTTCGCGCCAGAAGATGCTCACGGCCATCCTCGATAAGGCGGCGCGTGATCGTATACGGCTCCGCATAGGCCGACGGCTGCTTGAAAAATCCGCGCTCCAGAATCTCGCGGCGGGTCTCTTCGGAAAACCGCTTCCACATCAGCTCTTCCGTCATATCCCATGCGGGAGCGATCAGAACGAGCGCCTTGATGCGTGCCGCCTCCTCGGGGCGTTCGCGCAAAAGCTTCCGCAAGAGCAGAAGCGAGATATTCCCACCCATGCTCGAACCGATGATGATCTGCGGCCCGTTGGTGACCTCGCAGAAAACAGCCAGGGCTTCTTCGAGCCATCGCCCGATTGTCCCGTCTTCGATGCGCCCGGCAGCGACGCCGTGGCCGGAATAATCGAACCGTGTCGATGCAAGGTTATGCTCCGCAGCCCACTGCGCAACAGCCGTGGCTTTCGTCGACGACATCTCGGACATGAAGCCCGAGAGCCAAAAAAGACCGGGCCCACTGGATTTCGCAGGGCGTTGCGCAATGAAGGGGATTTTCCGTACCTCAGCCCCCGTCCCGACAGGAAGGATTTGCGGTTCGGCTGATGCAATCTTATAGGGACTGTCCATCGTTGGTCTCGACGACTCCGCTTGATGAGCTGAAATGAAAAATACGTTCACAGTGCTGCAGATCATTCCCCGGATGCGCGCCGGTGGCGCTGAACTCGGCTGCCTGCAGATCGCGACAGCACTCGTCAAGAACGGCCATCGCGCACTGGTGGCATCCGCAGGTGGTCCACTCGTCGATCAGCTTCTGGCTGCAGGCGCCGAGCATATCTCGATGCCGCTTGCCACGAAGAATCCGCTGCTTCTCGCGAAAAATGCTTCGGACCTTGCCAATATCATTCGCCGTGAAAACGTCTCCATCATTCATGCCCGCAGCCGCGCCCCGGCGTGGAGCGCCCTCTACGCTGCCCGGCGTACCGCCACGCCTTTTGTAACAACTTACCATTCCGAATATTCCGAAAAAACGCGGCTGAAGAATTTCTACAATAGCGTCATGGCGCGCAGCGATACCGTAATCGCGGTGTCGGACTACATGGCGCACCTGATCCGCACGCGCTACCACACGCCCGAGAAGCGCATCGCCGTCATACATCGTGCATTTGATTCAACCGTTTTCGATCCGGCTTTGCTGACGCCTGAAAGACTGACCGCCGTTCGAACGCTGCTGAATGCCGACGGATCAAAGCCCGTGCTGATATTGGCGGGCCGCATCACGCCCCGCAAAGCGCAGCATCATCTTGTTTCCGCGCTCGGAATATTGAAGGAGCGCGGCGCCCCGGACGTCGTCTGCGTTCTCGCGGGCGAAATCGAAAAGCCGGCCTTCAAGGAGCAACTCGAAGCCCAGGCTGAGAAGCTCGGCGTTGCGCATCAATTGCGCTTCCCCGGACACGTGCGCGACGTGGCCGCCGCCTACGCGATCAGCGACATCGCGCTGAATATTTCGGAACAGGAAGGCCTACCGCGCGTCGCCATCGAAGGTCAGGCGATGGGCGTGCCGATGATCGTATCGGATACCGGCCCCGGCCGCGAAGTCGCGCTCACCGAGCC
>JAEWCT010000341.1 GCA_023390485.1 Pseudomonadota bacterium | reverse complement strand
CCGAAAATCGAGGTGCCCAATGCGGCGCTTGCCGACCCGGCACATTAGCGCGTCTTGGACAATCCCTGTGCGACGAGCTTATCGCCGCTTGCTCTTGGGTTCGAGTGAAACTCCCGTGAATTGCAGGGAAATATTTTGCAGCGTCTGCGACAGGGCTTTCATTCACATTGAGACTTTTGCGAAGACACGGGCACAATAACAGAGACCGCAGCCGGCATCTGATCCGGCTGCGGTCTATCAATCTAGTTTCTAAGAACGTGCACAATCACGAGCAATTCAACGCTTGCGATCAGTCCCAGCACCCAAATTAAAAGCAGCCGGGCGCCGAGCTTTTCTTCGAGTTCCTTCTCGCGCTTCGAAATCGCCGAATGCGAAGCGGCTAAAGTCTGGTCGGAGTCATCCATTTGAATTTCCATTGTTGCATGCCGCAGCTAAGCCTCGCCCGGAGGCGAAACTTGTGGCTTGCGGCGTTAGAATGATGATGAGATGGGTGGCTCAGCCGAAAGGCGGTGCGCGCGGACCATTCGACGATTGAGCGAGATGATACGAGCCCGGCCTATAAGCGTGCCGAACCCACGTCGAAAATTCACTGGGAAGCTCTAGCTCAGCGGTATGGCCGCCGGTTGCGTTTGCGGAATCATGACCGTTCGATCCAGCATCCGATTTGATGACGGATTGAAAATTCGAGACGATCTGGAGCCGCGAAGGCGCGACAAAATTCTCGTCCTTCGTCCCCCACGTCGAGACGTGCGGAGGCTCAACGCCGGGAAAGCTTGAGTCGACGTTCGGAGCCTGGCTCGCCGTGAGAGCAAAGCACGCCCAGATCAGAATCCGTAGCAGCGACGAAAAGGACATACGCGCTTCTATCAAACATCACGCGACGTATCCAGGTTTGCCACGCGATTTTCTGCGTCCCATTCCTCGCGACACCGCCGGTGTCTGGCCGCGTGCGACCTTATGCTTGAACCGGGCTGCTACGACGAGAGTGATCGCGAGAGGCGCAGAAACGCCATTCGAAGTCCGGTCCCAATCTGAATATTTGGATCGAGGCTTCTGGTTGATATGAACCAGCAGTGTCGGGCATTGCCGCGCACACTCCCGCGACCGAGATCTAAATCACACCGCATTGCGACGGACGCATGTAACGATCAATGCTTAGTGCCATGCGTTGCGAGATGAGCTTTTGCCGCCTCTTCGTGATGTTCTTTTGCGTGGATATGATGCGCCTCTGCCAAATGGGCATGATGAGCAGCTTTTTCGTGCTGGCCTGCCTGGTGGTGCTTAGCAGCTTCCTTGTGGTGCTGCGCGGCCTGCTCGTGATGCTCGGCGGCTTTTTGGTGATGTTCGTGAGCTTTCTGAGCCATTTTTTGAGTATCCTTCTTCCAATAAAAAAGGTCTCTCTAAGCCACAAACGATAAGCTCGGTTTGTAATGGTTGGTCGCTTTTGATTATATGCATTTGGCCTATGTCTTTCGGATAATACATGTGTATCGCGGCACCGCGCACCGACGACAAATGCAATTGTCGCGTCGCAATAGCGCGCAATGAACTTCGCCTGGAAAGTTAAAATAAAAGAGATTGTGTTTGCAGATGACCAGATAGACATTCCGAGGTCTGCGTTACCACTGCCACCACGAGCATTGATGCAGCGCGCTTCCGTCTGCAGGTCTCCTGTTCGGAGGACTGCCTCTTGGGATCCGCATGCGATCCCAAAACTCTGATGGCCGGACCAGCCAAACACGCGTTTCCATACGAAGCCGCTCGATGAGCTTTCCGTCGCAGGTCAACAACGCGCCGACGCGAGCCTGCTCGCACTCGGCAATGATTTTCCCATCGCTCGCACCTACCCGATAGGAAACCAATTCCTCCGCGCGCTTAGCCACGAGGGCTTCCTGAGGCGAAAGCTGGATCTCGGAAACGTGGCTCAACGCCCAGGCGATGTGGCGCTCGCGTTTCGCGCGATTGGGTATCGCCTCGTACTCAATTTTGACGGTGGGCACCAAATGGAAACTGGCTTCGGGCGGCATCCAGAGAAATATTCGGACGAGGGCGAGCTTTTCTTCCCCCAATCGTCCTGACGGTTGCTCCGGGGCGGCGTTCATCGCCTCGATCCAATAGGTGAACGCATTAGCGTCCAGTGCAAGCATCCAACGATCCGAACCCACGATTGACTGTTCTCCGGCTATTCGTCTCGCGCGGCACCCTGGGCCGCATCATAGAGTAACGGGCCGGTCGCCTCGCGGCGGAGAAAATTCCGGGCTGATCATTCCTGCGCCCATCCTCCATCGCTCCGCCGAGCGGAGCTCGAACGCCGCATTCGCGGAATTTGCATTTTTGCTGTTCGATCCGAGCTTTCGGCCACCGTGATAATGTCCATTCGTAGGCGCGCGAGGAGCGCCACCCAGATCTCCTCGTCCGAACTCACAGATATTTTTGCAGCTCTACGTTTTATTCATTGTCACCATTTGGCCCGCCGGTAGATTGACCTCAAGGGACTGCGGAACTTCCGCTCCTGAAGCCGAGAGGCTTAGAGGTACCCGACATGGGAAGCTACAGAGCAATCGTCATTGTCGAGCGCTCGACCAATCACCCAATGCGTTTCTGCGATACGCGCCGTAAGAGAAGCGGCAGCGCCTACGTCTTCGGATCATACGGACAGGCACTCGCCTTCGTGCAGGAAACGAAGGTCAATTCTGTCGTCATCGAGTTCGACGTCGAAAAGGAAACCTTGGACTTCTGCGATGCCGTCAAAGCCCTCAAGGTCCCGATCGTCGTTTCGGCCGGCAGTTTGGAACCTCATGACCTCGCACGGTATGGGATCGACGGAGGCGAAGTCATCTATCCCGCGGGCAGCCCCCAACGAAAGGCGTCTTGAGGCAGGCTCAGCGTTCGCGGTTATGACTTCTCGTTTGGTTTGAAGCCGTCCGGCCGGCCTTGGAGCGTGCGCATGATCGCATCGAGCGCAACTCGGGAGGCTGCGAGATGTCGGCGTGTTCGCCCCAGGCCAGCGTTCCTGCGCTCGGCAAATGATAAGGCCTGCTTGTTCCTGATGTCTTTCGAGATCCGGAAATCGACCCAGATGACATTGTCCCGAAACATGGCAAGGCGGCCCTTCAACGCTGTGCACTGAACGCGACGTGCAATCAGCGTGCCTCGCTGCGGATTTATCGAATCCTGCGGCGTCTGTGAATGAACGGCGCACACTGAGCAAATCGCCGTCGTGCGATCGGTGCCTCGCGCTCGATCCAAGTGCCTTCGGCCGCGGGTGCTCAGGGCGATTATTAATCTCTAGGGATTACCGTCGTACGGCTGGGGATCATCCCGCGTCTCCGACCCGCAAGCTGCGCCGGTCGGTGTTTCATCAGGGGCCGTTCGATGAAGAGTGTCTTCCTTTCCGTTCTGTCGTCGTTGCTAATCTGGGCCATCTTTCCCCTCGCAGCGGTAGCCGACCCGATCGACGTATCGACAATCAGCTGCGAGAGATAGGTTTCGGC
>JAEWCT010000332.1 GCA_023390485.1 Pseudomonadota bacterium | reverse complement strand
ACATCCTGATCAACAATGCCGGCATCTTCGAACCGAAACCGTTCTTTGAAATTACCGACGCCGATTGGATCCATTTCTTCGAGACGAACGTGATGTCGGGCGTGCGCCTGTCGCGGGCGCTCATGCCGGGAATGATCGAACGCAATTGGGGGCGAGTCATTTTCATATCGTCGGAATCGGCGGTGAACATTCCCGTAGAGATGATCCATTACGGCCTCACCAAAACGGCGCAGCTTTCGCTCACGCAGGGGCTCGCGCAGTTGACGGCCGGAACGAACGTCACCGTCAATTCCGTATTGCCCGGTCCGACGCGATCCGAGGGCGTCGAAGACTTTCTGAAAGCCATGGCCACGGCGAACAACAAGACACCCGACGAGATGGCCGCAACGTTCGTCCAGACCCACCGGCCGGCATCGCTCCTCCAGCGCTTCGCGACGGTCGAGGAGGTCGCGAATATGGTCGTTTATGCCGCGTCGAAGGAAGCCTCAGCGACGAACGGCGCGGCGCTACGCGTCGAAGGCGGTATTCTCCGAACGATCGGGTGAACCAAAAGAAAAGCCGCCCGTCGCGCGATGGGCGGATCTTCCGTAAGGCATTCATGAACGTCTAATTCGCTGGCACGTCGACCTTGACGCCTGGTGCATCGACGCGCGTACCGCGCTCGTCCTTTTCGACGTGAGCGAAGGGCGCATCGACTTTCGTCTCGCCGGTGGCCTTGTTGGTTTCAATGCGCACGGCCGGGACGTCGACCAATACGCCGGACTGCGAGCGCTGATAAGCAGCGACGCCGCCCACGACGGCAATCACGGCCACAACACTCAAACCTACATAGATTATGAGCTGGCGTGCTTCCATGGTGTCTCCGATTCCGGTTCGTACCAGTCTGGGGCAACGCCTGAACCGGCGGAAACGTTCCGCAACGACACAGTTAAGGAGGCGCCCCGTGCACCGAGACTTCGAGCACCGTCCCGCCGACCGCGGTCGATCTCAACGCATAAATCCTTTTATTTTCAGCGTTGGTCCGCGCAATTTCCACCGCATTTGAAAGGAAATTGCCAAGCTTCGACAACACGAGCTCCCCCGGCGAACAGGCCGTGAGAACGGCCGACGTGCCCGGTTTCAGCTCCCGCGTCCTCCCCGCGAAGGAATAGCTGACGCCGCCGTTCGACAGGTTCATCACTTTGAAGGAATAGATTTCTGTGGCGGGGCTGCCGAAGAGTTCGACCGAAATGAATTTCGGCTTTGGACCGGGCGCGCGCGCAACGCCGACGCCGATCTCGGTCACGGAAGCCCGCATCATGTTGGCGCGATGCGGAGGCGAATTCATCCAGCCCGCGATAGCTTGGAGTGCAAGGGCGCCTGTGTCGAAGCCCTGACTGTTCTCGTCCATGGCGAGATTTTCGGCGATGTCGCAATGCTTGTAGCCGGCGCTCTCCGCGCGTTGGGCGGGGGTCCGTCCATCTGCGGAATGGGAGAAGGTTCCGCTACGCGCCACCCGTTCGGCGTAGGCGCGCGCGGCTTTTGCAAGTATCGCGTTGACCTTCAATGGCGCGAGCTTCTGGTCTTGCCGCGCCTTGTTCGTGATTTCGACGATGTGCTGTTCGACCTGCGGCAGGTCCGGCACAAGAGCAGCCATTACCCAATGACATCCCGCTGAGCTTGATAGTGCTGGAGATTTAGCTGCCGGCGTACCGCGATGCCACCGGTCCCGGCGAGCGCCGCCCCCTCTTTGTGGAAGAGTGGCCGGCGGGCACCTGCGGCATGCCATTTTGCGTCCAAATGGCGCGGCGCAGCACGCCCGCCGTAGGACGCAAGGTCGCCCAGGCTTGAGAGCGCCCCGGCGGCGCTGTAGGGAAGCGCCATGACCACAAAACCGATTCTGCCGGGCGAGGGCCCGATTGAGCCCGTCGAACTCCGGACCGCTCTCGAAGAGCGTTATCTGGCTTATGCTCTGTCGACGATCATGCATCGCGCGCTACCCGACGTGCGCGACGGCCTGAAGCCTGTCCATCGCCGCATCCTCTACGCGATGCGCGAGCTGCGCCTCAATCCGGAGGGCAGCTACATCAAGTGCGCCAAGATCGTCGGCGAGGTGATGGGCGACTACCACCCGCACGGTAATGCCGCGATCTATGATGCCCTCGCGCGTCTCGCGCAGGATTTCGCCGTGCGTTATCCGCTTGTCGACGGCCAAGGCAACTTCGGCAACATCGACGGCGATAACCCGGCTGCCGAGCGCTACACCGAAGCGCGCATGACCGAGATCGCCGCGCTCATCCTGGAAGGGATCGACGAGGAGACGGTCGACTTCCGTCCGAACTACGATGGCCGCGTCGAAGAGCCGGTCGTGTTGCCGTCGGCGTTTCCGAACCTGCTCGCCAATGGCTCGACTGGCATCGCCGTCGGCATGGCGACCAGCATTCCGCCCCACAACGTCGACGAGCTGTGCCACGCGCTTCTGCATCTGATCACGCACCCGAACGCGACGATCGAGAAGCTCGTCGAGATGATCCCGGGACCGGACTTCCCAACGGGTGGCGTCATCGTCGAGCCGCGGGAGCAGATCCTCGAAGCCTACAAAACCGGCCGCGGCGGTTTTCGCGTCCGCGCCCGCTGGAGCAAGGAAGAAACCACGCGCGGCGGTTATCAGATCGTCGTGACCGAGGTTCCCTACGGCGTCCAGAAGGCGAAGCTCGTCGAAAAAATCGCCGACCTGATGAGCGAGAAGAAGCTGCCGCTTCTCGGCGACGTGCGTGACGAAAGCGCGGAAGAAATCCGTCTCGTGCTGGAGCCGAAGAGCCGCACGGTCGATCCCGTTCTGATGATGGAAAGTCTGTTCCGTCTGACGGAACTCGATGTCCGCGTCAGCCTCAACATGAACGTGCTGTCGGCCGGCCAGATCCCGAACGTGCTCGATCTGCGCGACGTGCTTTGGCAGTGGCTCGAGCATCGCATTGAAGTTCTGGTCCGCCGCTCGACGCATCGATTGAAGAAGATCGAGCATCGCCTTGAAGTTCTCGACGGCTATCTGATTGCCTACCTCAACATCGATGAGGTGATCCGCATCATCCGTCGCGAGGATGATCCAAAGGCGAAGTTGATTTCGAAATTCAGCCTCAGCGACGTTCAGGCCGAAGCCATCCTGAACCTGCGATTGAGGTCCTTGTCGAAGCTCGAAGAAGTCGAGATCCGCGCCGAGCACGACAAGCTTTCGAAAGAACGCCGCGAGCTGAAGCAGCTTCTGAAATCGGAAGAGCTGCAATGGGAGCGCGTCGCGGGAGAGGTCAAGGAAACGCGCGAGAAATATTCGAAGAAGACGCCGCTCGGCAGGCGTCGTTCGACCTTCGATGATGCGCCGGAGGTGGAACTCGATCTCGCGGCCGCCCTGGTCGAAAAGGAGCCCATCACGGTCATCCTGTCCGAGAAGGGCTGGGTCCGCGCGATGAAGGGCCATCAGGACGACTTGTCGAAACTAGAATTCAAGCAGGGCGACGAGCTGAAGCGCGCCATCAAGGCGTTCACGACGGATAAGCTCGTTCTGTTCGCGACGAACGGCCGGTTTTTCACCCTCGAGGCTGGCGCGCTTCCCGGTGGCCGAGGCCACGGCGAGCCGTTGCGCCTGATGATCGATCTCGAAGAAAATCACGATGTCGCGGAAGTCTTCGTCCACGATCCGGCGCGCAGGCTGCTCGTCGCATCGACGAGCGGTTACGGGTTCATCGTCCCCGAGGAAGAGGTCATCGCCTCGACTCGGAAGGGCAAACAGATCCTCAACGTCACCGAGCCCGAGGAGGCGCGCGTCTGCGTTCCGGTTGAGGGTGACCAGGTCGCCACCATCGGCGAAAACCGCAAGCTCCTGATCTTCAAGCTCGACGAGGTGAACGAGATGACGCGCGGTAAGGGCGTCATCCTGCAACGCTTCAAGGACGGCGCGCTGTCTGACATTCGCGTCTTCAAGAAGTCGGCCGGCCTGACTTGGCTCGACAGCGCGGGCCGCGAATTTACCTTGTCCTGGAGCGAATTGAAGGAGTGGGTCGGCGACCGGGCGCAAGCGGGACGTGTGGCTCCGAAGGGATTCCCACGATCCAATTCCTTCGGTCCGCGCTTTTAGTTCGGGATGTTGATTGCCGGCGCTTGTCGCAATGCTTGAGCAAAGCTACGACTGCCGGCCATGGGTGGGCTCAGAAAACGCGCGGCCATCGCCGCCGCCGGAATAGGACTTGCGATTGTCGGGGCCTGTCCCGGTCTTCGGGCAGATGAAACCCCTGCGACGTGCAGCAAGGAAGATTTCGAGTCCGCCGTCGAAGCGGCGGCCGGAAGCCTGCGCGACTTGAATAATCAGAACCGCCCCGTCTTCCAGGAAAAACTGCGCGAACTGAAAGAGAAGCGTCACTGGTCGCATGACGACTTCATTGCGCAGGCAAAGCCGTTCGTGAAAGACGATAAAACCGCCGTCTACGACAAGACAACGGACGAATTGTTATCGGCGATTGCCTCGATGGGACAGGAAGGCTCCAATGCCGCGACACCCGACTGCGCGTTGCTGATCGAGCTTCGCGCCCGCATGAAGCTGCTTGTCGACACGCAGTCGGCCAAATGGATTTACATGTTCGAGAAGCTCGATGCCGAGCTCGCCAAATAAGCCCGGCAGGCTTCAGTCTTCGTCGTCGCAGGAAACACGTTCCCACCGGTCGGGCCCGAGACGCTCTTGCGGTTTGAAGCGCGTCTTGTAGGCCATTTTCCGCGAGCCTTCGATCCAATAGCCGAGATAGACGTGCGGCAGTCCGATCCGCCGCGCGAACGCGATGTGCTCGAGGATCATGTAGGTGCCAAGCCCCGCGTCCGCATCTGCGGGATCGTAGAAGCTGTAGACCATGGAAATGCCGTCGGTGAGACGGTCGCAAAGCGCGACGGCCTTCAGCGGCCAGGAGTCGAAATCGAGATCCGTGGCGTCGGCAGGCTTCTGCCGGTATTCGGTGAGGAAGGTTTCGATCACCGTGTCTTCGACCATCATCCGATAGTCGAGGATCGTCATGTCCGCCATTCCGCCATCGCTGTGGCGCGCATCGATGTAGGCCCGGAAGAGCCTGAATTGCTCCATCGTCGGCGTTGGCGCCGTACGCTGAGCAATGAGTGATGAGTTCCGGTTCCAGCTCCTGCGCATCGAGCGGTCGGGTTGGAATTCGTCGACGAGCACGCGCACCGAGATGCAGGCCTGGCAGCCTTCGCAGTAAGGCACGTACGCGATATTTTGACTGCGCCGAAAACCAGTCGTGAGCAGCCGGTCGACGAGTTCCGGCGGCTTGTCATGCGTCAGGTGCGTGAAGAGCTTGCGCTCAAGCCGGCCCGGCAAGTATGGGCAAGGCTGTGGAGCAGTGACATAGAACTCTGGAAACTTCTTTTGCTGCTCCGTCATTCCGACGCGTCCCTCGGGCTCGAACCGACCATCGATGATTGGAGTAAGGATGGTCCAAATTCAAGGTATCCGAGCTTACTACGCAGCATCAAAGGTAAACCGCAGGCAAATTTATCGAATTCGTTCAGAAAAGATCAGTTATTTCAAAAGTTGGAACAACGGACAAACTTGTACCCACCGAAATTTTGCAAGCAAAACGCTCTCGCGGGCGAAGTAAGTTTGTACCATGCCAGGTCGGTCCTGAAC
>JAEWCT010000266.1 GCA_023390485.1 Pseudomonadota bacterium | reverse complement strand
CCTTTGAATCGGTCGGCGCGAGCAGCGCGTCGGTGACATCGTCGGCATCCGCGGGCTTCGCGAGATAATCGACGGCACCGAGCTTCACGGCCGTAACCGCTGTTGCGATGTTGCCGTAGCCGGTGAGAACGATGGCACGCGCATCGGGACGGGCCCGCGCGAGCTCGGCGATGACGTCGAGTCCGGAGCCGTCTTCGAGACGCATGTCGACGACGGCAAAGGCCGGCGCCTTTTCGCGGATGAGATCGACGCCTTCAGCAACCGAATGGCCGAAACGGACCTCGAAGCCGCGAAGCTCCATGGCGCGCGCCAAACGTTGCAGGAATGACCTGTCGTCGTCGATGATGACCAACGAGCGGTCGGCCGGCAATTCATCCTGTTTGAATGACAGGTCTTCGGTAACCAAAGGAGCCTCCCGGATCAATTATTATCCGTTGCTTTTTTCACGACGGCCATAATCCAACGCCGCCTACCCGGCCGCAACCCCTTAGGCAAGCAAAAAGCAGCCTAAAAGGTTACTAACGGAGCAAAAAAAGGTCGGCCATTCGTGCCAAATCGGCGGCTTATGCCACTTTGGTTGCCGAGGCACGCCGTCCCGGCCACGCAAAAGCGCCCGGCGGCAGCTCGAAAGCGGTTCTTGGCCATGAGATTTGGACATTGGCGCCATGCCGTGGGGGCGTGAGGTTCGAGAACGTCACGGTCGCTCCGGAACGCTCCAGAAGCGTCTTGGCTATGAAGAGGCCGAGCCCCAGGCCCGAGTGGCCGTGCTCGCCTTTGTCCTCGAAGCGCCGCGTCGTCACGTAGGGCTCCCCGATGCTGTCCATCATCTCCGGCGCAAAGCCCGGGCCGTCATCGCTGATCGTGAAATAGACGTGAGACCCGTTCCAGCGCGCGGTGATCTGCACCTCCGAGTTCGCGAAGCTGATGGCATTCTCGATGAGATTGCCGAGACCGTAGATGACGCCGGGACGGCGATGTGCGACGGGCTCGATCCTCACTTCGTCGTCGAGGCCCGGTAACGGATTGGCGGAAATGATGATGCGCTTGCCGGCGTTCCTGTGCCGCGCCGATGCCTCTTCCAGAAGTTCCGCGACGCTGAGGCTCGCGTGCATGGGATCCTGCTCGTCGGGCTTGCGCGTCAGCTTCTGCAGAATTTCCCGGCAGCGCCTGGCCTGACTGTGAAGAAGCTGCAGGTCCTCGCGATAGCGGCTATCGCTGCCGAGCTCATGCTCGAGCTCTTTGGCGACGAGCGCGATCGTCGACAGCGGCGTGCCGAGTTCGTGCGCGGCCGCCGCCGCCAATCCGTCGAGCGCGTGCAGCCGCTGCTCGCTGGCGAGCACCATGTCCGTCGCCGCCAAAGCAGCCGACATCTGCCGCGATTCTTTGTTCAATCGCCATGTGAAAAAAGCCATGAAAACCATGGACGCGATCGTCGCCAGCAGCATGCCGATCTTGTAGTCGGTCGGCAGTTCAAAACGCGTCCCCTCGCGCCACGGCAGCGGATAATGATGGTTGATGAGCAGCATGCCAATCGCGATCACGGCTGAACCGAGGACCACCGTGTAGCGCGGCGGCAGCGTCGCGGCTGCGACCGTGACGGGTGCAACGAGCAAAACCGAAAACGGATTTTGAATACCGCCCGTCAGATAGAGGAGACCCGCAAGCTGAAGGACGTCGTAGAGGAGGAGAGTGAGTGCCTGTCGAGTGCTGAGCCGGTAGCGAACCGGAAACCGGATCGACAGGAAGACGTTCAGCCACGCCGACAGCGCGATGAGAACGAGACAGCTGCCAATGTTCAGCGGGAAGCCATAGAGCAGCGTCACCGCCGCGATCGCCGCAAGCTGACCGAGCACCGCCATCCAGCGCAGTCGAACGCTCGTCAAGAGGCGGAGCTGGCTCTCGCGCTCGTTTACGATGCCTTTGAGAACCGGCGCGGGCGCGCTATCAGTAGGCATACTCATGAGATCGATGAATCCGGTTTCGAAGTCGTGACCGCAAGCCGCATATCGCTCGCGCTTGCACGCCTGCATTAGAAAGGCGACATCTTATCAGCTTAGCTTCATTCTTACCCAAAGGGCGACGGAGACATCAAGCTTATGAACCGCACGACGATTGGGATGGTCTTTGCAGGCCTTCTGACTGGCGCCGCTCTTGGGTTTATTGCGCTTAAAGTTCCAACTCCAGGGACGAATACCGAGACCCAGGTGACCGGTATGCCGGCTGTAGGGGGGCCATTCGGCCTCGTCGATCAGCACGGCAAGCGCGTAACCGAGAAGGACTTCCTCGGCCGCTATATGCTCGTCTTCTTTGGATACACAAATTGTCCGGATATTTGCCCTGCGGGTCTCCAGGTGATGTCGGCTGCGCTCGATAAGCTCGGCAGCCGCGCGAACGACGTCGTGCCGGTGTTCATTACGCTCGACCCGGCCGAGGATACGCCCGAGCGCCTCGCGACCTACCTGAAAAGCTTTCATCCGCGCCTGGTCGGCTTGACGGGAAGCGAGAGCGAAGTTGCCGCGGCGGCAAAAGCCTATCGCGTTTTTTACCAGAAAGTTCCTGACGCAAAGGATCCTTCGCACTACAGCATCGATCACTCGGCGATCTTCTACCTGATGGGTAAAGACGGCAGATTGGCAGCGCCGATCCCGCACACGAACGATGTCGATCAGCTCGCACTCGCGATCGAAAAAGCAATTCATTAAACAATCCCGGCGATTCGTTCCTGAGACCGGAGCGCCACACTTTCACACGCTGGAGACTTCACTCCAGACATTGCTGCTGGAGCAAGGGGCCGAACCTTGTTAGGTCATCTTGGTGCTGTATTGGTCCGGCACACGCGAACGGCACTTCGTTGCATCGATACGATGCGCGTCGGCTTTTGGGGGCAGAGCGCATGAGGATCATAAATGGACATCGCGCCATCGACCTGAGTTCAAAATCGCGATCGGTTCGCCTCGAGGACATCGGCGCAGAGTTGGAAGTCCGCCGTCATCCCGGAGCGCGCCGCTTGACGTTGCGTGTCAGCCGCACGCGGCGGGCGGTGATCGTCACGCTTCCTCTTCAATGCGATCTCGACGAAGCAGGCACGTTCCTCAATCGTCACATCGATTGGGTGCGCGCCCGCCTCGACAGTCTACCGAACCACGTCCCATTCGAAGACGCCGCCGCGATGCCGCTCCGCGGCGTGCCGCATACGATTGCATTTACGGGCAACCCGAAGACGCGCTTGATCTCCATCGGCGGCCGTGAAGGCATTCGCCCGACGATCATCGTCCCGGGCGACAAGGAGCGTGCTCCCGATAGGCTCACGCGTTATCTCTTCGATGAAGCCAAGCGCGATCTCGCCGCCAGCGTCGCCAGGCACGCGCGTCCTCTCGCCGTGAAGGCAACGCGCATCGCCATTCGCGATCAGACGAGCCGTTGGGGCTCGTGCTCGACGACCGGCGCGCTGTCCTTCTCGTGGCGGTTGATCCTGGCACCGCCCTTTGTGCTCGATTACGTCGCCGCGCACGAAGTCGCCCATCTCTCGGAGATGAACCACGGGCCGCGCTTCTGGGCGCTCGTCAAGAAGATCTGCCCCGACTTCGAAACCGCGAAGCAATGGTTGCAGGTTCTGGGTCCCGATCTGCACCGCTATGGACCGGCGCACGGCCAATCCCAGAGCTGAAGTCTCAGAGCTGAAGTCCCAAAGCTGACCCGGCTCACCACCAGTTGGTGAATGACAAAAAGCCATCCCGTTGTTCGGCGAGCGTCGCATTGGGCGCGGGACCCGTCGCGGCCTTCGCTTCGCCCGGCGTCGTCGAAACCGCACGCGCGATGAAATTGTCGTCGATCTGTTCAGCGGGATGATTTCGCACACCCGCCAGGCGACGGCCGTCATCCGTCGCAATCTTCCCATTTTCGGCTGGACCCGCTTGAGCGTCGCGCCGCGGCGCCGATGGCAGAGCTTCTTTCCCTTCGACGACGCGCGGTGGCCGCATCGCAGTCGACGCCGGCACGAGCGGATTGATGCCGAAGTCGGCCGCATCCGCGTCGGCGCTTCCGAGAACGGTTCCCGGCAGCGGCTCGGGCGTAAGACCCTCGTGCGCGACACGCATGACCTGCTTCCAGATTTCAGCGGGAAGCGTACCGCCGGTCGCACGGTTCATCGGCTTGCCGTTGTCGTTGCCGACCCACACGCCCGCTGTCAGATGGCTCGTGTACCCAATGAACCAGGCATCGCGAAAATCCTGCGTCGTCCCGGTCTTGCCCGCAACCGGCCGGTCGGCAAGCGCGGCACGCTTCCCCGTCCCGTAGATGACCGCTGCGTTCAGCATGTCGTTCAGGGCTCCGAGCCGGTCTGCCTCCGCGATCCTGCGATCCTTGACCGGCGGCCGGGCTTCGAAAAGCACGCGTCCGGCACCCGTCGAAACCTTCGTGATGACATGCGGTTCGACGACCTCGCCGCCGTTCGAGAAGGCCGTGTAGGCGCCCGCCAGCTCGAGAAGCGTCACTTCCGACGTCCCGAGCGCCAGCGCCGGTCCTTCGCGCAATTCCGATTTGATGCCGAGCCGCTCGGCGAGATCGGCCGCCGTGCCCCGCCCGATATCCTGATTGAGCCGCACCGCAACCGTGTTGACCGACTGCGCCAGCGCGCGGCGGAGGGTGATCGGCCCAGCATATTCGTTCTTATCGTTCTTCGGCGACCAGCCGCCGATCGTGATCGGCGCGTCAATCGCAACGGTCTGGGGTGTCATCCCGCGATGCAGCGCGGCGAGATAGACGAACGGCTTGAACGCCGAGCCCGGCTGGCGCTTCGCCTTGACCGCACGATTGAACTGGCTGTCGGCATAGTCGCGCCCGCCGACGAGCGCGCGAATGCCCCCGTCGCTGTCGAGCACGGCGACGGCCGCCTGACTTGCGCCAAACGCCGTCCCCTTCTGCTCCAGACTATCCGCGACGATTTCTTGCGTCCGGCGCTGCAGCGCCTTGTCGATTGTCGTCTCGACGACGAGATCCACGTCGTCGCCACCCGTGATCGCCTGCAGCTGATCGACGACGTAATCGACGACGTAACCCGCATCGACGGACGTCTTGGCCATCTTCTGTTCGTTGAAGACCAGCGTCTGCGCCAGCGCTTGCGTCTCCTGCGCTTCGGAGATGAAGCCCGCATCGAACATTTTCGCAATGACGACGCGTGCACGCGCACGCGCCGCTCCAGGGCTTACAGCGGGCGAATATTTGGATGGTGCCTTGAGAAGACCAGCGATCAGCGCCGCTTCCGGCAACGTCAGCTCGCGAGCGGGCTTATCGAAATATCTCCGGCTCGCAGCTTCCACCCCGTAGGCACCGCCGCCGAAGTAGACCTGGTTGAGGTAGAGTTCGAGGATTTCAGGTTTCGAGAGCCTGATCTCGAGCCACAGCGCAAGCCCGAGTTCGGCGACCTTTCGCGTCAGTGTCCGGTCTTGGGTGAGGAAGAGGTTCTTCGCCAGCTGCTGGGTCAGCGTCGAGCCGCCCTGCGCGAAGCGGCCCGCGCGCAAGTTCGCAAACATCGCGCGGATCATGCCGGCCGGATCGACGCCGTAGTGATCGAAGAAGCGGCGATCCTCCGTCGCGACGACCGCTGCCGGCACGAGCTTGCCAAGCTGATCGAGCGGCAGGTATTCGCGCGGCGCACCCCGCTCCGTCAGCGTCGAGCCGTCGCGCGCCAAGATGCGGACTAGCGGCGCATGCGCGGAATTGCGAATAGCAAGTGGATCGGGAAATACGACCGTATAATAAACCATCATCACGGCGAAGGTCAGCGTCAGGACGCCCGTGCCGAGCACCCCTGCGCCGAGCGCCAATCGGTATTTGAGCTTCAGGCGAGTGGGCCATCCACGGCGCGCGGCAACTGGCGGCGATGGCTGCGGCAGTTGCGATGGTTGCGCCTGCAGTTGGGCTGCATCGCCAGCGTCGTCGTCGAAGCGAAAGGCCTGTTGCGCAACGGATTGAAAAGAGCCGGGCAACGTCGGCTCCGGTTCGGGCGCAGCAACACGCGGGCCGCCGAACAGCATCCTGCGGATCAGCCAAAGTGCGAAACGCAAGGCTGCAGCGATGGCGCGCAACACGTCAAACCTCGAAGGCGGAATTCACACTTTGCCGCTCAAGCTCAAAAAAGCCTGATCTGACAGGAAAAGCGGGGATCTATCCGACGACTGTTATCGAACGTTGGCTAAAGTCACGTTAAGCGCCGCCGCTCACCTCCGATATCGAAACCGAAAGTTGAAGTTGTAGGAGCTGCAAAAAAGTCCCGCTTCAGAGACAAAACGAAATTGTCCAGTGACATCCTGCATCACGGGCGGCCATAGTGAATTGCAATATGAATCAATTGAGGAGAGCGGATGTCTGCTGCGGGCGAACTGGCTAACTACAAGGACGCTCTACTGGTTCTAGGCACGGCAGGCGTCGTCGTTCCCGTTTTGCATCGCATCGGCATCAGTACGGTCTTTGCTTTTCTTCTGTCCGGCGCCTTCCTGAGCGGCGGTGGTCTCGGCGCCCTGACACCCTTCCTGCCCCAGCTCTCCTGGCTGACGATCACGGACCCCGAACGATTATCGAAATTCGCCGAATGGGGCGTGGTCTTCCTCCTGTTCATCATCGGCCTCGAGCTTTCTTTCGAGCGCCTGTCGACGATGCGCCGTCTGGTGTTCGGCCTCGGCGGGGCCCAGGTCCTTATCTCGGCGGCCCTCATCGGTTTGGTTGCCTATGCGC
>JAEWCT010000242.1 GCA_023390485.1 Pseudomonadota bacterium | reverse complement strand
GTCTCATACCGCTCATTTCCGCCGTCGGCCACGAAACCGACTGGACGCTCATCGATCTCGTCGCGGACGCCCGCGCGCCGACGCCGACGAAAGCCGCCGAATGGGCCGTGCCGAAGTATTCCGAGCTGATCGACGGGCTCGAAAAACTCATGCTGCGCAAGCGAACTGCGGTACGCCGCTCGCTCGACGGCGCCAAGACGCACCTCAAGGCATCGTCGCGCGGTCTGCCGAAACTGCAGGATCTGGTAGCGCTTCCCCGGCAGCGGTTCGACGCAATCGATCGCCGGCTGTCGCGCGGCTTGCTGGCCAATACGCGTGCTCATGCAACGCGATTTGCCCGCGTCAGCGGAAGGCTCTCGCCCGCTCCGATCCTTCAGAAACACGCGCGCTGCGGCGAGCGGCTGGAGGCGCTGGAGAAGCGCGCCGGTCGCGCCTTGCTTAACCGCGTGGCGGTCAGCCGCAGAGTGCTTGATGGTAAAGCTGAATTGCTCAAGTCACTGGGCTATCACAGCATCCTGTCGCGCGGCTTTGCGCTCGTCCGAAACGAGGCCGGACAGACCATCCGTCAGGCGGCCGCGGTCGCTGCTGGGACGATGTTGAATGTCGAGTTTTCCGACGGCAGCATTGCAGCGAGAGCCGAAGGTCCGGTACAATCCGAAGATCCTAAATCCGCCAAAGGTCCGGTTAAAACGTCGCGCCAAAAGCCCGGCGGGCGCGGCGGACAAGGATCACTTTTTTGATACGCTTGGGATAAATTGGAAATTGGCGCGCTCCCGGAAATGCGGCATTCATATTGTCTGATGTCGGATGATGTCCGGTAGCGAGAGAACGGTACGGCTCGGAAGCTGATGAATCGGATTGAGAAATTTTTTGGTCTGCGCAACGAAGCCAAGATTCGCTACCTGGATGGCGAATTCGAGGTCTTGTCTCCGGGCGACTTCGTGCGCTGTGCAGTAACCGGCCAGCAAATCGCGCTTCCTGATCTTCGCTACTGGAGCGTCGACGCGCAGGAAGCTTATGCGTCGGCTGAAATCTCCGTTAGGCGTTACCTGGAACTGTGCGCCAAAGAAAACGCGAACGCCTCCGCGCGCTAGCGAACGATCGCGCCGCGGATCAGGCGGCGCAAAATCTCGAGATCTCCATCTTCGATCGTCGTGCGAACGGCGATGCTCTCCGCCCGCTCTCTGAGCGTCGCGCGAACACCTGTCGCTCCGGCAAGCCGCGCGAGATCTTTCTCCGTCGTCACCAGAAGAGCCCCGGCACGCTCCGCGATGTCTAGGAGGTCACGGGCTTCCGCTTCGCTGAACATGTGATGATCGGCGAACGCTTTTCGCGCGACGATCTCGGCGCCAAGCGAACCGAGCGTCGTAAAAAATCGCTCGGGATTTGCGATGCCCGCAAAGGCAATTACCTTCTTGTCCTGATAGCGCGCGACGTCTCCCTGGGCACGCGTTTCGGCGGTGATGACCGGCGCGCTCGATATCGCCTTCAGAGTGTGCAGGAGGGACGGGTCCGCCGGACCTTGCCCCGTCAGCACGATCAGGTGCGCAAGCTTACCCTGAATGTCGAGCGGCGCTCGCAAGGGACCCGCCGGAATGACGAGGCCGTTGCCGAAACCGCGTCGCTGATCGACAAGCGCGATGACGAGATCTTTCGCGAGCGCGGGATTTTGCAAGCCGTCGTCCATGATGATGACGGCGTTTTTCGAGGCCATCGCCTCAATGGCTTCCGCACCCTTGCGGCGATCGCGCGAAACGACAGCCGGTGCCGAGCGCGCAAGGAGCAGCGGTTCGTCTCCGACGTCGCGAGCTGTGTGTCGTGTTGGGATGACACGAACCGGACCTTCGAGCTTCCCGCCATAGCCCCGCGAGAGAAACCATGGCTCGCGGCCCTCGTCCGCGACGAGCTTCGCCAGAAACAACGCCAGCGGCGTTTTTCCGGAACCGCCCGCCGTGAAGTTACCAGCACAAATGACCGGCAGCGATGAGCGATAGGGCTTTGCGTTTTGAATTCGCCGGCTCGCGATCCTGCCGACGAGTGTGCCGATTGGTGAAAGAAGCGACGTCCGCCACCCGCCGTCCGGCCCGTACCACCAGCTCGGTTCGGAGGCTGGCACGCGTCACGCTCGCTGTTTTTCAAGTAATGGCTGAATGGCGCCGAGCGTCTTCGCAAGCGCGCCGCCCATCGATTGCAGCGCAAGGTCCGCGCCGTGGCGCATGCGTTTCGCGGCGGCCTGATCCGCGAGCAGCAGAGTGACCTGCCGGGCGATGTCGTCGGATGAGCGGACTTCCACGGCGCCGCCTTCGCGGAACAGCGCGGTGTAGGCGTCGCGGAAATTGTGCGTGAACGGACCTGTGAGAACGCACGAACCGAGACGAACGGCTTCAATCGGATTTTGGCCGCCATGCTCGACGAGCGAACCGCCAACGAGCGCAACGGGCGAGATCGAATAGAAGGTTCCAAGCTCGCCGATCGTGTCGGCGACGTAGATCTCTGTATTGCTGTCAGGTGTGTAGGAACGTGTCCGCAATTGCGTCCGAAGTCCGAGTCCGCCGAGCGACGCGGCAAGCCCGCCCCCGCGCGCGGGATGACGCGGAACAATGATCGTCAGCAGTCCCTCGATATCGCGGCGCATTAACGAGTGCGCGGCCGCGATCATCGTGTCTTCGCCGGGATGCGTGCTCGCGGCAAGAAAGAGAGGCCGCTGCCCGACAGCGTTTCGTAGCGCCGCCAAGGCGTCGACGTTGACCGGAGGCGGCGGAGAATCGATTTTCAGATTGCCGGCTGTAATGACGTTCGGCGCACCAAGACGCTTCATGGCGCGCGTTATTTGCGGGTTCTGCGACAGCACGGCGGCGAAGCGCGAGAAGAGCGGCCGGCCGACGCCCGCATATTTGCGCCAGCGGTTGATGCTGCGCGGCGACATCCGCGCGTTGACGAGGACCAGCGGAATCCCACGTTCCGCCGTGCCGAGAACGAGATTTGGCCAGATGTCGGATTCCGTGAAGATCGAGATCGACGGCTTCCAGTGATCGAGAAAGCGGTTGACGTAGTGCGGCACGTCGAGCGGCACGTATTGATGCAACGCCCGCTGCGGCAGGCGGCGGCCCGCAATTTCCGCCGACGTTTTCGTGCCCGTCGTCAGCAGGACGTGAATATGCGGATTGGCGTCAAGCAGACTGTCGATAAGCGGCAGGATCGCGTTCGTCTCGCCGACGCTGGCCGCATGGATCCACACCACCTGTCCCTTGGGACGCGGTTGACCGGCAAAGCCCAAGCGTTCTCCGCGGCGGCTCGGGTCTTCCTTCCCCTGCTGTCCGCGCATGTTGAGAAGCAGCGGCACCGCCGGACGAAGAGCGGCCGTTCCGGCACGATATGTTTTGAGAATGAGACCGGGCGCAGGCGCCGAATTCGCGGCGAGCACATCGAGCGGCGTTGCCCTCTTGATGTCGGCCCCGGCGAGTTCGTAAGCGCGGAGCGTCGCGGAATTGAGAGCGGTCTCGAGCTCGACGCGCTTTTGTTCCATCAGAGCGGAATCCGCCGTGCTCGGAACTTCGATCGGATCGCCCGCAACCGCCGCGAGTGTCGAGTACGGAAGGTTGATCGTCAGCCGGCTCCATGTGTCGAAAGAAGCGAAACGCTTCGTCGCGAGCGCGACCGGAACGATGGGCCGGCCCGACATGCGGGCGATCGTGATGATGCCGGCGCCGGCGACGCGTGCAGGACCCGGGGGAACGTCAGCCGTCATCACCAGCGAATGGCCTTCGGAGAGTGCCTGCAGAGATGACCTGAGTGCCGCTGCGCCGCCACGGTCGCGCTTGCGCCAGCCGGCACCGGCGCCGCGAATGAGGTCGACGTTGATGGCCTTTAATGTTTCGCTGATGATTTCGGCATCGCCGTGCCGCGCGACCATCGCGGAAATCTTGACGTTCTCCGGACGAAGCGTCGCGATCATCATGAACTGGCCGTGCCAGCATGCAACGATGCACGGGTGCGTATCGCTGAGCCGCTCCAGGAGATCCGGTGGCTCGTGAATGATCTTCGATGAGCTGGCAACGTGCCGGATAAGGCGTGCAAGTGTTTGGCCGCCAAGTCGCAGAAGCGTCTTCTTAGTCTCTGCCATGCGGCAACGGCTGCCTTTTCGTTGTAATTGCGAGAATGTGACAGATGAAGCGTGTGTGCGCTCAAGCCCCTTGCAGGTCGTTGCTATAGCTAATAATTAGCAAGTTCAATCACGATGGACCGCGGCTTCTTGTGAACAACGAGAGGGACTGAAGGCTGGCATTATCGGCAAGGCTGCCCGCGAATCGGGAGCATCGAGACAACTCCTGATGGCAACAAGCCCCTTTAAAGAAGCTAAGCGTGGATTACGCCGCACCAGCGGCGCATTTTTGCACAGTGCAGTGCACGCACCTCCATCCTGGCTCGGCAAGCGATTCGCCTCAGCACTTTGCTACCTCGAGATGCTGCTGATCGATTATGGCATCGTACGGATGGTTTACAACAATCGCCACCGTGTCGGACCGGACGCGTGGCGATCGGCGCAGCCCGCGCCCCATCATATCGCCTGGGCTGGAAGGCGCGGAGTGCGGACGGTCATTAATCTTCGCGGCGAGCAGTCCTACGGCACGCGCTGGCTCGAGCAGCAGGCATGCGCTCGCCAGGGCATTAAACTTGTCGACCTGACCCTGAAGTCGCGCGCCGCACCGACACGCGCCGAGTTTGCGGCGATGAAAGATGTGTTGGCGAAAGTCGAGTACCCGATCCTCGTCCACTGCAAATCGGGCGCCGACCGCGCCGGCTTGATGAGCGTGATGATCAGCCATCTTCACGATGGGCTGCCGATTCGAAAGGCGCTGAATCAGCTGTCCCTGCGCTACGGGCACGTCCGCAGCGCCGATACCGGCGTGATCGATGACGTCTTCCACCGCTACCTCGCCGACGAGGCGCAGACCGGCATCGCGTTTTGGGATTGGATCGAAACGGTTTACGACGACCGCGAGGCGAACAGCACGTTCAAAGCCCGCGGCTGGGCAAACCGGCTCGTCAACAACATCCTCCACCGCGAATAGCCGAAGCTGCTGGATCGGTCTGGCTGCATGGCCCGGTGACATGGCCCGGTCGCTTGGCTTGTCATAGGTCGGCGATCATCGCCTGCGGCCCCCCATGCAGCGGACCATGCGCCGAGCGGCTGAGGCGCGCATAGGCACCGTTGCGCGCAAGAAGCTCGGAATGCGTCCCGCGCTCAACGATCCGGCCACCATCCATGACGCAAATCACGTCCGCATTCTGGATCGTCGAAAGCCGGTGCGCGATGACGAGCGTGGT
>JAEWCT010000234.1 GCA_023390485.1 Pseudomonadota bacterium | reverse complement strand
AGATAGGGGAGTAAAGCCGCCGCGGCGGCGCCCGCAGCAACGAATGTCCGGCGGGTCAGAATGGCAATATCGATAGAGTCTGGCACGCGCCAAGCCTCGAAGCGGAAGGTTGAGTGCTATATAAGTGCTATATATAGGATACCTATCCGCGGCGCTTCCAGCTTCCTCATCATTTATTTCCTGACACGAGGCGATCGCCCGTGGCAAATGAGCGTTCGAGAAGTCCTTGAGGTGGTGGCAGGGCGCCACGGCGGGCCTAAACAAGAGGCGGGGAATGACCGAGATCACGCGCCGCGAATTTGCTCTGCTGACCGCCGGCGCAAGCGTCGCCGCGGCGTCGCAATTGCCGCGTCCGGCGCTCGCCGCGGGGCCGGCGAAAGTCGTCATCATCGGCGGTGGCCCCGGCGGCGCGGCCGTCGCCAACCGCTTGAAGTCGGCGGACGCCAATCTCGACGTGACGCTGATCGAACCGAAGGAAAAATATACGACCTGCTTTTACTCGAACATTTATCTCGGCGGGTTCCGATCCTTCAAATCCATCACCCACGACTACACAGGCGTGAAGAAGCGCGGCATCAACGTCGTCACCGACTCTGCGACGGCGATCGATACCACGGCGAAGACCGTGACACTCGCCCGTGGAACATCGCCTCTGAAGTATGATCGTCTCGTCGTCGCGCCGGGGATCGATTTCAAATACGAGACCATCGAAGGCTATTCGCCGGAAGCGGCCAAGATTATGCCGCATGCTTGGCAAGGCGGCGAGCAGACATGGCTCTTAAAGGAAAAGCTGCTCGCGCTTCCCAATGGCGGTCTCGTCGTCATGTCGGTGCCGCAGAATCCATATCGATGCCCGCCGGGTCCCTACGAACGGGCGTGCATGATCGCCCACTTCCTGAAAACCAAAAAGCCGAACGCCAAGTTGATCCTTTTCGACGCAAAGAAAACCTACTCGAAGCAGGCCGTCTTCGAGGAAGCGTTCGACGAATATTATAAAGGCATCGTCGAAATCAATTTGACGAACGAGATCGACGATTTCAACGTTATCAAGGTCGATGCGAAAACCGGCATCGTGACGACGAAGGCTGGCCGCGCGGAGCGCGCCGCGCTCGCCAATATCATTCCCGCGCAGAAAGCTGGCGCGATCGCGAGTCGCGCCGGCCTGACGGAAGGCGACTGGTGCCCGGTCCACCCTGAGAATTTCTCCTCAACGAAGGCGAAGGACGTGTACGTCCTCGGCGACGCCGCGATCGCGAATGATATGCCGAAGTCCGCCTACTCGGCCGTCAGCCAGGCTGCAGTCGTCGCGACGGACATCATCGCCAGCCTCGAGGGCAAGCCCCGTACGCCCGGAACCTACAGAAATACCTGCTGGTCAATGCTCGCACCGGATAACAGCGCCAAGATCGGGGGCGATTACGTGCCGGCAATCAAGGATGGAAAACCCTATCTCGAAGTCAAAGAGCCGTTCATTTCCAAGCCCGACGATAGCGCTGAGCTCCGCCGTGAGACGTACCAGGAGAGCGCCGACTGGTACCGGACGATTGTCGCTGACCTGTTCGGCGAGCTGCCGGCGAAGGCCGAGCGCTGATTTCCGCAATCCTTAAGGTTTATCGCGCAGCATCTGTTTAACTGAACGGCGACTGGGGAATCGGCGCGGGGAAATCTTCTGTGTATCTGCAAGTTATGATCCGTTGCAGAAACGTGATTAACTCGACTGGGTCACGCCCTGGACCCGCGCACGAGAAATCCCTAGATTGACGTATACGTCAACACTAAATTTAGGGCCGGCCGGTATCTGACGGCGGCGCTTATGGGAGGCACGGAAATGGCACCCGTCATTCTTCTACTGGTGGCAGCGATCGGCTTCCTGGCGCTCGGCATGGTCCGCGCGCCGCTATGGGGCTGGGCCGCGGCCGTCGGCCTCTTCACGTTGCTCGCCACTGGCGCGAGCTTCGGTCTCGTCACCTGGATCGCGTGGTTGCCGTTCGTCGCGCTCGCCATTCTTTCCATTCCTTCCGTGCGCCGCAGCCTGGTCGTCGCGCCGGTCTTCGCACAGATCCGCAAAATTCTGCCGAAAGTCTCCGACACCGAAGCCCAGGCCCTCGAAGCCGGCACGGTCGGTTTCGACGCCGAGCTCTTTTCCGGAACGCCCGACTGGGACAAGCTCCAGTCCATCCCGCCGATCGAACTCTCGGGCGAAGAGCAGGCCTTCCTTGACGGCCCGACCGAAGAACTCTGCCGTCTCATCAGCGACTGGCAGATCCGCCATAACCTGCACGAGATCCCGGACAACATCTGGGACTTCGTCAAAAAGCACGGCTTCCTCGGCATGCTGATCTCGAAGGAGCACGGCGGCCTCGGATTTTCGCCGCAAGCTCAGTCGCTGATCCTCGGCAAGATTGCGTCGCGCTCGCCTGACGTTGTGACGATCGTCATGGTGCCGAACTCGCTCGGGCCAGGCGAGCTGATCGAGAAGTACGGCACCGACGAGCAGAAGCATTATTATCTGCCGCGCCTTGCTAAGGGCGAGGAAGTGCCCTGCTTCTCGCTGACCGGCCCAACCTCCGGCTCTGACGCCGCTACGATGCGCGACATCGGCCATGTTGCGCGCGGCACCTACCAGGGCAAGGACACCCTCGGCATTCGCCTTTCATGGGACAAGCGCTACATCACGCTCGGACCCAACGCGACGCTCGTCGGCTTGGCTTTCCGTCTTTTCGACAAGGACAATCTGCTCGGCAAGGGCGAGGACATCGGCATCACGCTCGCGTTGATCCCGGCTGACCATCCGGGCGTTAACATCGGACGCCGCCATCTGCCGTCCGGCGCCGCATTCCCGAACGGTCCCAACTGGGGCAACGACGTTTTCATCCCGATCGACTGGGTCATCGGCGGCGAAGCGATGGCTGGCAACGGCTGGCGCATGCTGATGGAATGCCTGTCCGCCGGACGCGCGATCTCGCTCCCGTCTTCCGCGACGGCAGGCGCGAAGATGATGCTGCGCGTGACGTCCGCCTATGGTCGCATCAGGAAGCAGTTCGGACTGCCTGTCTCGCGCATGGAAGGCGTCGAGGAACCGCTCGTTCGCATCATAGAAGCCGCTTACGTCAACGAGGCGGCCCGGGCGATGACCGCCGCGATGGTCTCGCGAGGCGAAAAGCCGTCGGTCATCTCCGCGCTGATGAAATATCAGACGACCGAAAAAATGCGCCGCGCTGTCAACGACGCGATGGACATCCACGGCGGCCGCGGAATATGCGACGGACCCGCGAATTACCTGCAGTCGGCTTACCAGATGGTTCCCGTGGGCATCACCGTCGAAGGCGCCAACATCCTGACGCGCACGCTGATCACCTTCGCGCAGGGGGCGCTCCGCTCGCACCCATACCTCTACAAGGAAGTGCAGGCGGCACAGGACGCGGATAAGCAGCGCGGCCTCGATGACTTCGAAGATGCGTTCAACAATCACATCGCATTTTCGCTGTCGAACGCCACCGGCGGCTTCGTTCACAACGTGACGGGCGGCGCGTTCGTCACGGCACCAGAGAACGCGTTGCGCATGTCACACTGGTATCGCCAGCTCGGACGCGCCAGCCGCTCCTTCGCCTTCGTCGCCGATCTGACGGTTGCGCTGCTCGGAGGCGGCCTGAAGACGAAGCAGAAGATCACGGGCCGGATGGCAGACGCACTGTCGGAACTCTACATGCTCTCGGCGACGCTGAAGCGCTACGACGACGACGGCCGCCCCGCGGGCGATGAGCAGATCGTCGAGCTCGCCGCGCACAACGCGCTCTACCGCTTCCAGGAAGCGATCTCGGGCGTGATCGACAACTTCCCCGTCGGCTGGGCGCGGCCGCTGATGCGCGTGGTTGTGTTCCCGCTCGGACGCCGCTTCAAACCCGCATCCGACGCGTTGGGCCATCAGGTCGCCCGCCACGCGTTGCAGCCGGGCGAAGTGCGCGATCGCTTGACGCGACAGATTTTCGTCTCCAAGGACGTCAACGATCCGACCGGTATCCTCGAAGTGACGCTGGAAAAGGTGATCGCCGCTGAACCCATCGAAAAGAAGCTCGAAAAAGCGATCCGCGAGGGCGTCGTCCAGCGTTATCATGGCATCGACTGGTTTGCGGAGGCGCAAGCCAAGGGCGTCATCACCGCAGCGGAGGCCGATCAGCTCCGCGAGGTTGAGCAGCTCGTCGCGCGCGTGATCGCGGTCGATCATTTCGATCCGGCGGAGTTGAAACCGAATTATGTGACGCTCGGCCATAATGTGCGTGGTGCCGAGAGCCTGGCAGCGGAATGACCCAGGCTGAAGTCTCGAACTGTTGAGGTGAGTAATGACGGACGTACCGGTGCAGGCGAGTGAACCGCAGTTGAAAGACTGGCGCTTCAAGATCGATGGCGAGGGCATTGCCTGGGCGACCTTCGACCGGGAAGGCGAAAGCGCCAACTCTCTCGGACGGCGGCCGATTGAAGAGTTGAACGCGGTTATCGAGCGCGTCGAAGCGGAAGTCAGAGCGAAGACCGTGCGCGGCCTCGTCCTCATGTCGGGCAAGGAGCGCGGCTACATCGTCGGTGCCGATATCCGCGAGTTCGAGACATTCGCAAGCGAGCAGGATGTCGTTGCGGCTCTGAAGCCGGTCAATGATCTGCTCGACCGTATTGAGAAGCTTCCTGTACCAGTCGTAGCCGCCATTCACGGCGTCTGCGTCGGCGGCGGCTTGGAGCTGATCCTCGCCTGCCACTATCGCATCGCGACGCGCGATGACTCGACACGCGTCGGCTTCCCCGAAGTGAAGCTCGGCATCTTCCCGGGCTTTAACGGCACAGCGCGCTCGATCAAGCAGGTCGGGCCGATGGCCGCGATGCAGACCATGCTGACCGGCGGCATGATCCGCGCCACGGTCGCGAAGGCGCTCGGCTTTATCGATCAGCTCGTTGGCAGCCCTGGAGAGCTGCATTGGGCGGCGCGCAAAGCCGTGCTTCAGAAGCGTCATTCGAAGTCGGCCAGTCTCGCCAAGATGCTGCTGACCAAATGGCCCGCGCGCGGACTGCTCGCCAAAAAAATACGGCAGGAGACGGCGAAGAAAGTTCGCGAGGATCACTACCCCGCGCCGTTCCGTCTGATCGACCTCTTCGAGAAATACGGCGGCGATCTCGATACGATGAAGCGCGAGGAGACGAAAGCGTTCGCGCCGCTGATGGTGTCGGATACCTCGCGCAACTTGCGCCGCGTCTTCCGCCTGACGGAGCTTCTGAAGGGCCAGGCACCAAAGGGCTTCAAATGGCGGCCGAGCCGCGTTCACGTCATCGGTGCCGGTACGATG
>JAEWCT010000180.1 GCA_023390485.1 Pseudomonadota bacterium | reverse complement strand
GATTACGGCCATGCGAATATTCAAGGCTCGCGATTTTCGCGGGCCTTTTTGTTTTGCAGACTTGCCGATGCCTTCACTTCACGCGCTACGGCCGTGCCGCCCGCAGCCTGCTTATCCAATTGTCGATGATGTCGAATGACGGCCCGTCGTGAATGACGTGACCTCCGTCGGCAATGGTCCTCATCTCTTTCGGCTCGTTGGCCGCCGCGAACAGCCGCTTCCCCATCTGCACCGGCACGACGTCGTCGGCTTCGCCATGCAGAATGAAAAGGGGGGCGTGAACCTCGCCGATGACGCCGATCGAGTCGTAACGGTCCTTCAGCAGCCAACCGACGGGCAGCCACGGATAATACATCGACGCCAGTTCGACGATCGATGTGTACGGGCTGTCCAAAATGACGCCCGCCACCTTCTTTTCGCGGGCGACCTGAATGGCAACGCCGCTGCCGAGCGATTCGCCATAGAGGATGATGTCGTCCGGACTGACGCCCTCCCGAACCAGCGTGTCATAGGCGAGCTTTGCATCCGCGATGTTGGCGGCTTCCGACGGCGAACCCGTCGAGCCGCTATAGCCGCGATAGGCCATCATAAACATGCCGCGACCGCGGTCGAGATACCGCCGGATCGTTTCGCGCCTAAGCTCCAGTGCTCCGCCATTCCCGTGAAAATAGAGAATAGTCGGCTGCCCGGACTTCGCCTTGCCGTACCAGGCGACGATCCGTTCGCCGTCTGGCGTCAATAGGATCCGCTCGGAGACATCCGGAAGATTCGCAGCCGCCGGCAACGTCCGCGCCGGATCGGGAAAATAGATGAATTGGCGCTGTGCGATGTACATGACCCCCGCCGCTGCAGCGTAAACGGCCGCAGCAATCGCAACGACGACTTTGACTATCAGAAACATACCGGACTTGTTCTAGCGGCCCCGCCGCACAAGGTACCCGATCCTGTTGCCTTCCCGCTCCCGAATATTTTCGAGAGCCGCCATCACGTCCAGACCATGCAGTGGCACTCCGGTGTCGGCAACCGCTTCCTGGTTGAGTTTCAACAGCTCATGGTAGATTGGCTCTGCGGTCTTGTGCAGCATCGCGACGACCGCCACGGTCTTTCTCGGCATGTTCACGGGAACACGCGGAAACACCGAAGATAGAACTTCTTTGGCGTTCTCCGAGAGGTGCGAAGCAAAGCGCCCGAGTGTCGAGACCAGCTTGATAGCGGTGGTCTCTTCGAACCGGTAGTTGTAGCGGTCCATCCACTCGAACAGCTTGTCCATCGTGAAATCCTGGAGCCGGATGCCCGCCGTCTCACGGTAGTCCTGCCATTCCGCGACCAGGTCAAAACTGGATTCCATGTCGATGTCGGCCGGGGCGAAGGTCAGATCCGTCGCGACGCCGACGCGGTCCAGAAAATCTCGGTTCTTGCGCGCGATCTTGGTGGGATACGTCGGCAGCTTGAACATGCCGAAGCTGCCCTGCTCATACGCGAGCCTCACGAGCTTCGAGCAGAACAGGTTGCGCGTGTCGTCGGTCCGCATCGAGAAATCATAAAGGATGCGTTTGCCGCCTTTCGCATGCGACGCCGCGACGTAATCGAAGATGTATTTCGCCGCCCGCGCGGCGAGATCTGGATCGCGATTGCGATAGAGCACCGCCCGGACGATGTTGTGATCGAGCGCCTTGGCGAGCGGCGAGATGATCGCGCCGTCTTCGATCAGGCTTTCGACCATCCAATGGTCTCCCGCCGGATCGACATAGACAATGCCGATATGACTGAACTGGCTGTCGACGTCGCCGATACGCGCGATCGCGGCGCTGTTGTGAGCTGTGCCACGAACGAGGATGACGTCGCCCGACCGGAAGTTCCGCGCCGCGCCGCTTTGATAGAACGGATAATTGACAAGCGTATTGTTGTCGGAGCCCGTGAACCCGCGCAGCAGATAGCCGCCCTCGCCGACCCGCGGATGGCCCGTGGTGATCTCGCCGAGCATATCGGACACGTAGCGAAGTACGCGAAAGACGTCGCGAAACCCTTGCGTTACCTCGGGCGACATCAGGCCCAGCATCTCATAATGCGCAAGATGATTGCGGAGCCCCACCCGAAGGTCGAAGAGCCGGTAGATCAGCCCCTGAGCGTTCTTGGCAATCTCCACGACATCGTAGTCGTCGAAGCGCGCTTTCGCGGCGCGCTCATAGATATACTGAAGGTTGCGCGCCAGAAGGATCGAGCTGGTTACCGGAGTGGCAGCCAAAATCTCGATGTGCTCGATGTCTTTTTCGAACGACGCCGACGCAACGGGAGCCAACACGCGAAACCCCTCAAAACCAGTACTCGCCGAACCTATAGCAGACCAATCCCGGCCCAGGCCGGAAACTGGTCGATCGGCGTGCGATTGTTGCCGATCGGCCGCTATGTCCAGGCCGGGTTCTACTCTGCGAAAGCTTTAACGATCTCTTCCGTCATTTTCTTGGCGTCGCCCAGAACCATGACGGTGTTGTCGCGGTAGAAGACCGGGTTGTCGATACCGGCATAGCCGGAGGCCAGCGACCGCTTGTTGAAGAACACCGTTCCCGCCTTCCAGACCTGAAGCACGGGCATCCCGTAAATGGGCGAGGACTTGTCGTCTTCGGCGGCCGGGTTGACGACGTCGTTGGCACCGATGACGTAGACGGCGTCGGCCTGCGCGAACTCGCTATTGATGTCCTCGAGCTCGAAAACTTCGTCATAGGGAACGTTGGCTTCCGCGAGCAGCACGTTCATGTGCCCCGGCATACGCCCGGCGACCGGATGGATGGCGTATTTCACCTCGACCCCGGCCTTCTTCAGCGCGTCGCCCATCTCGCGAAGAGCATGCTGTGCCTGCGCGACGGCCATGCCGTATCCCGGCACGATGATGACCTTCGCAGCGTTCTTCATGACGTAGGCGGCATCCTCGGCCGATCCGAGCTTCACCGGCTTCTGCTCGCCGCCACCCGCACCGGCAGCGGCCGTTTCACCGCCGAATCCGCCCGCGATGACGGACAGGAACTGCCGGTTCATGGCCTTGCACATGATGTAGGACAGGATGGCGCCCGACGATCCGACGAGCGCGCCGGTGATGATCAGCGCGACATTGCCGAGCGTGAAGCCGATGCCCGCCGCTGCCCAACCTGAATACGAGTTCAGCATCGAGACGACGACCGGCATGTCCGCGCCGCCGATCGGAATGATGATCAGCACGCCGAGCAGGAGCGCCACGAGAACGATCAGCCAGAACAGCCATGCCGAGCCCGCCGACATGATGAAGGTGTAGATGAGGAAAATCAGAAACAGCGCGAGGGCGGCGTTGATGATGTGCCGCATCGGCAGCAAGATCGGCTTGCCGGACATCCGCCCCGACAGTTTCGAAAATGCGATGACCGAGCCCGTGAACGTGATGGCGCCGATGGCGACGCCGAGCGACATCTCGAGCAGGCTGCCACCCTTGATGCCGGCAGCCGGGTCTGAGGGATCGACGAGAATGTTGAACGCGGACGGCGCATAAAGCGCGCTTGCCGCCACGAACACCGCCGCCAGGCCGACGAGCGAGTGAAATGCCGCCACGAGTTCGGGCATCATCGTCATCGGGATTTCGCGCGCCGTCTTGGCGCCGATGAAGCCGCCGATGCCGATCCCGAGAACGATGAGGATCCACGACGTCGCCGTCGGCTCGGCAAGACCGAGCGTCGTCAGGATGGCGATCGTCATGCCGATCATGCCGTAGAGATTGCCCTTCCGCGACGTTGCCGGGCTCGACAATCCCCTGAGCGCCAGAATGAACAGAACCCCGGCGGCGAGGTAGAGCAGTGCGGCGACATTTGCGG
>JAEWCT010000140.1 GCA_023390485.1 Pseudomonadota bacterium | reverse complement strand
TCGTAACATCGATGACGTCTGGGCCAATGGAGCCGGAACGCACCGAAAGCTGAACCTGCTTATTGTCGACCGTCAATGTTGCGCTGGGCTTCGCTCCGCCCTTAGCAGCTTTGTCGTGGATGTTCATGCTCGCAACCTCGCCCCGGAAGACACGGCCGATGCCTGAAGTAACTATCGCATTTCCCGTGCACGGGGCTGATGTCGGCGGCCCGGTGTACGTTTGGCGGCCTTCAAAAAAGCAATCGGCTAATGAAGGATTTAACGGATTTTTTGCGGTGCGGCAAGAGATCGTTAAGGTGCCGCATGTCGGGGTTAACCGGCGGCGTCCGCAATCCGGCCGAGGCTTTCCTCGCGTCCGAGCACCTCGAGCACGTTGAACACGGGTGGCGAAACCGACCGCCCCGTGAGCGCCGCGCGAAGCGGTTGCGCGACATTGCCGAGCTTCAAGCCCTTCTCTTCCGCGTAGGTTTTGACCTTGGCTTCCAAGAGCGCGGCGGACCATTCCGCCTCGCCTACCTCTGACAGGAGTTTGAGCACCTCGCCATTCGAGGCGTGGCCTTCCGGTCCGAGCAGCTTCGCCGCCTTGTCCTCGAGCTTCAGCGGCCGCTCGGCAACAATGAACAGCGCACCGCCAACGAGTTCCGCGAGCGTCTTCGAGCGTTCCTTGAGCGACGGAATGGCCGCCGTGAATTTCGCCCATCCCTTGGCGGCGAAGAGATCCGCGAGTTCCTTGCCTGTCGAAACGGCAGGAAGCTGTCGCAACACTTCGCGCGCTAAAGCGATGTCAGGACGCGCCGGCGCTTTGGGATCGGACGGCAACTCCGCGAGCGCCTGAAAGTTGAGATGAGGCAGCATTCCGCGAACATGCGTTTCGAGCGCACCGTCCTCCGACGCACGGATGTAATGTCCGTTCAGATCGTCGAGCTTCTTGAAGTCGAGCCGCGCCGGGCTCTTGTTGATGCCGTCGATGTCGAACCAGCGGATGAGATCATCGGTAGAAATGATCTCGTCGTCGCCATGGCTCCAGCCGAGGCGCACGAGATAATTGCGGAGCGCGACCGGCAGGTAGCCCATGTCGCGATATTCCTCGACGCCTTGCGCACCATGACGTTTCGAAAGCTTGGCGCCATCCGCCCCATGAATGAGCGGAACGTGCGCGAACTCCGGAACGTGCCAGCCCATGCCCTGATAAATCTGCGTCTGTCGCGCCGCGTTGGTCAGATGGTCCGCGCCGCGGATGACGTGCGTGATCTCCATATCATGATCGTCGACCACGACGGCGAGATTGTACGTCGGATTGCCGTCGGACCTGAGGATGATCAGATCGTCGAGATCCTTGTTCGGAAACGCCACGCGACCCTGCACGTGATCGTTGACGATCGTCTCGCCCTCGCGCGGCGCCTTGAGGCGAACCGCCGGCTTCACGTCTTTCGGCGCATCCTTAGGATCGCGGTCGCGCCAGGGCGAAAGGAAAATCTGCGGCCGTCCCTCGGCCTTTGCCTTCTCGCGCGCGGCTTCGATTTCGGCAGGTGACGAATAACAGTAATAGGCGGCGCCGCGGGCAAGAAGCTCGTTCGCAACCTCCCGATGCCGGTCCGCGCGCGAAAACTGCGAGACGACTTGGCCGTCCCATTCGAGCCCGAGCCATTTCACGCCGTCGAGAATGGCTGCAACCGCCGCCTCGTTGTTGCGCTCGCGATCCGTATCCTCGATGCGCAGCAGGAACCGTCCGCCGCGGCCGCGCGCATAGAGCCAGTTGAAGAGCGCCGTGCGCGCGCCTCCGATGTGCAGGTAACCCGTCGGAGAGGGTGCAAATCGCACGATGGGCGCACTCGGTGTAACGGTCTCGGACATTGGACCTTTTTGCTCGCCTGCCATTGAGGGAATGAGGCTCCGCTCGTAGCATGTGAGGTGGAACAAGTTAAGAGGCCGCAAAAACCGGCCTAGCTTGCAATTGGGCGGGGCATGTCGGTCGAAACGGCGGGGCCAGAGAGCGGATTTCCGGCGCAACCGGAGCGTGGCCTTAGCCGTGCCGCGCTTCTGTTCGACGCGGAGCGGGAAAGCTTTTTTCTCTGGGCTCCAGTCTGCCTCGGCGCCGGCATCGCCGCTTACTTCGCACTCTCCGTCGAACCGCCGGTGCTGATGGCGTTCGCGCCTGTCGTGCTGGCGCTCATCTTGCGTTCGACCGTCCGCTCAGGAACCTTGTCCGCAACCATGATGATGGCCCTTGTCTTGGCCGGAACCGGCTTTGCGCTTGCAAAGCTCCGCGTCGAAGCGGTGCGCGCGCCGGTTTTGACCAAAGCCCTTCACAGCGTCGAGATCACCGGCACCGTGACGATGGTCGAAGCGAAGATCCCGCGCGGCCAGCGGCTCACGATACGCAAGCCCGAGATTGCAGGCCTGAGCGCCAGCCAAACCCCGGCGGTCATTCGCATCCGCACGATGTCCGCGCGAGTGCTCGCAGCGCCGGGAGACCGCATTCGCATCAAGACGAACCTCTCGCCGCCTGCGAAACCGCAACTGCCCGGCGGCTTCGACTACGCCCGCACGGCATGGTTCGATTCCATCGGCGCCGTCGGATATGCGTTCGCGGCACCCGTCATCGAGGGGCACGAGGAATCCGGCACGCTTTCACAATGGTATCGCCAAACGATCGAAAGCATTCGTCAGGGAATTGCCGTTCGCATTCGCCAGGCGTTGCCGGGAGAAACCGGCGAAATCGCGCTCGCGCTCATAACGGGCGAACGCGGCGGCATCACAGCCGAGACGAACAACGCCTTCAAGAATTCCGGCCTCTTTCACATCCTGTCGATCTCCGGGCTGCATATGGTGATCGCAGCCGGCGCCGTGTTCTATTCGGTTCGCCTGATGCTCGCCGCCGTTCCGCTGATCGCGTTGACGCTGCCGATCAAGAAAATCGCCGCCGCACTCGGCATTCTGAGCGCCATCGCCTACCTCGCGATTTCCGGCGGCCAATTCGCGACAGTCCGTTCGGCGCTTATGATCCTGATCATATTCGGAGCCGTGCTTCTCGATCGTCCGGCGCTCGCGTTGCGAAACGTGGCGCTCGCCGCGTTCCTGATCCTCCTCGTTTATCCCGAAAGCCTGCTTGACGCCGGCTTCCAGATGTCGTTTGCCGCCGTCACCGCGCTGATCGCGTCGCACGAGACTTTGAGCAATTTTCTCGGACGGGAATCACGGCCGCATCCGCTGCTGAAGATCGTGACGTTCTTCGGCGAAATCATCGCCTCGACGCTGATTGCGAGCGTCGCCGTCGCGCCGTTCGCCGCCTACAACTTCCACCAGAGCCAGCAATACGCCGTGCTCGGCAATATGATCGCCATTCCGATCTGCAATATCATCGTCATGCCGTCGGCGCTGCTCGCGATGGTGCTGATGCCGTTCGGACTGGAATGGATCGGTCTGAAGCCGATGGGCTGGGGCATTGAAGGCATGGCCTGGTGCGCGAACAAGGTCGGCGCGTTGCCGGGAGCCGTCGGCCACATTCCCGAAATTCCGGCGCTGGCGTTCGTGCTGATGCTCGCGGGCGGAATATGGCTGTCGCTCTGGCAGACGCGCATCCGCCTGTTGGGCGTCGCACTCGTGTTTCTCGGTCTGCTCGTCGCGCCTTGGATGCCGCGGCCCGATATTCTGATCGGCCAAAAGGGCTTGATCGCCGTGCGTGACGCCTCGGGAAAGCTTTCCGCGCTGCCGTCGAAAGGCTCGAAATACGATCTCGACCGTTGGCTCGAATATGATGGCGATGGCCGCACCGCGCGCGACGCCCAACGGGGCGACGCGTTCACCTGTGACGCGGCCGGATGCATCGCCCATGTCAAAGGCGCAACCGTCGCCGTCGCTCAGCATCCCGCAGCCATCGCCGACGATTGCTTGAACGCCGACGTGCTCGTCATCAACGATCCGAAGCCGGAAGACTGCGCAGTTCCGCGAACCGTTATCGATGTCTTCGACCGCTGGCGAAACGGCGCCTATGCGCTCTACGTCGACCGGAGCGACGACAGCCCGGAACCGCAAGTGCGTCTCGAAACGGTCGCGGCCCACCGCGGCGAGCGGCCGTGGAGCGTGATGCCGGAACGCAAGGTGCCAGCATTGCCAAAGCCGCACATTGCGGAGACCCCGGGGGCGGGGGCCCCGCCAACCGCGCCGGCGCGCGCGCCCGCACAGGCCGAAGCCGGGCCGCGAACCCGTGCCGAAGACGATCCGGGGGAGGGGGCCGATCTTGTCACCGACTGGG
>JAEWCT010000117.1 GCA_023390485.1 Pseudomonadota bacterium | reverse complement strand
GCGCAACACCAGCGAACCCTCGGCACCCGCAAAAAAGACGCGGTAGCGAACTCACGGCAGCGAACTCAAGGCTGCCAGATAAGCTGCTCGTTTCTTTCGAGAATGCCTGCCAACCGGGTCACGGCAGACGCATGCTGATTGAGCCGGTCCTCAAGTGCGATCGTCATGCTGGCCTTCACGGTATCGGGCCAGTGCATGGTCTGGACGGTATGAAGTTCTATCGAAAGCTCGGTGATGATTTCGTTATGCCAGTAGATCGCCTCTTCGATCGTGTAGGCATCCAGAGCCTTTTCGCGGCATATCTCAAGATAGTCGCTGGCTTTGATCGCGGCCGGATTTTTTTCATCGTTTGATGCCCCGCGGCCCGGTGCCCTCCTTCCGGCAAACGTATGAACGAACAGACGAAAATTAACGCGATCGCTGAGCCAGTGAAGCAGTGAGCTCGGACGGGATCCCACAGCCTTCGGACCTGATTGACCTCCGTCAGCCGCCATGACATCGCTCCCCAGTCTCTTGATGCTTCGGGCGCTTGCCGCTGAATGGCGGTGTGCGGCCCAATTGTGCATGACCTTATGACGCGCGACGATCGACGTTGGTTCCCGGATGATCTTGAAAATTCCCGGAAAATCGTCCGTCAACGGTAAGTGCGAGAAGCAGAAAACCATCCGCCTTTTATGAAACCATCTGCTGGCTTTGAAGTAATGCAGCTATACCGCGCATCTCGAACGCGGGATCAGAAGTTCTAGAGAGTACTGTCTTCACAAACACCGCCTTGGCGGAAGGGTACTTGCGAGAGCGATCTGGTTGCCGGCAGAAGAGCCGGCGCATGGCTCCTAGACGTGGGGTCATGGAAGGCCTCGGGACCCGCTCGAGAGCGGGGACCGGGGCTTTTTGGTCCTACTCCTCAGGCACGGGCGCTCCTGGAGGTGCGACGTCATAATCCTCTTCGCCGAGCCCGCTCTCGCCGGAACTCGCGCCCTCGATACTGACATCGACTCCGGAAACATCCGGCGCGTTCGCCATTTCGTCGACGTCGTCATCCGCGGGCAGGGCTTGCTCTTCATAGGAATAATACTCAGCTTCGCTTTGCGCCCGTGCTGCCGGAGCGGCAAGCAAAGTCGTGACTGCCGCGGTGAGAACTAAAGCTTTCATGAGCAAACCTCGTTTGCGGGGAAACGACACGGCAGCAATACCTGCATCATCGGCGTTCGTTCCGTCTCGCTTCCCCTCAATTTGCTACGCGAAAGTTCTCGGCAACGCGCGGCCATTTTTGGAACCCGAGCTTCAGCACGCACGTTGATACGCAAACAACAGAGGAGGATCTCCATGAATTGGGACCGTGTTGAAGGCAACTGGAAGCAGTTCTCGGGTAAGGTAAAGGAGAAGTGGGGTCAGCTGACCGATGACGAGATTGCCAAGGTGAATGGCAGCCGCGAGCGGCTCGAAGGGATCCTTCAGGAGCGCTACGGCTACGCCAAGGATCAGGCGAAGAAAGAAGTCGATACCTGGACCGGCTCGCTCTGAGAAAGTTATCAGCACTTCAATAAGGGAAGGCCCGGGCTTTGGGCCTTTCTTTTTGCCTCGACCCGCCAGAATGCGCTACGAAGCAGTGGGGTTCTGGTTCTGGGAAAGAGGACATGTCCAAGACTTTTTTTGCGGAGATGCTGACGCGCTCCGAATTCGACCGTGCCAACAAGCGGTTGGAAATTTCGATTTGCAATGCGTCGGGCGAACGCCAGACGATTTCCATCAGCGCCGCCGTCGCCGAAACGCTGTCGTCGGTCCTTGCCGATCATTTCCAGTCGCACGGCGCGTTCGGCGATCTCACGAAAATTCCCGACCATTATGCTGTGGGACACGGCCGCCACGAGCCGGTCGTCATGCTGCGCTTCGAGAACGAACCGGCCTATGGCCTCACGGCCGATCAGGCCCTCGATCTGGGTGAGGCGCTGATCGACGAAGTCGAAGCGATGGCGAAGGTGAAATATCCGGCGCGGCAGTAACCGAACGCGAGCATAGCTCGTCGAAGGTCGCTGCGGCCGCCGTTGAGCGACGCAAAAGTCAGTGAACCAATTTTCGCGCGCTCTTTAAATCTCGAACGAAGTCGGCAAATGCATGTTCGCGTTCGTCGTGGTCCGGCATGCGCAGCATCGCCGAGGGGTGGACGGTGACGAAGCCTGGAATGTCCCCGAACTGATATTGTCCGCGTGATTTTCCGATAGCAACGGGTTCGCCCGCCAGAGCCGCCGCTGCCGTCGCGCCGAGCGCCACGACGAGACGCGGGTGAACGAAGCCGAGTTCCTTGAGAAGCCACCACCGATAGTGCTTGATCTCGCCCATCGTCGGCTTCTGGTGGATGCGCCGCTTGCCGCGCTCTTCATATTTGAAATGTTTGACGGCGTTTGTGACGTATGTGTCTTCCCGGTGAATGCCGGCTTCCGCCAACGCCTTGTCCAACAGTTGGCCGGCCGGTCCGACGAATGGCCGGCCCTGAAGGTCTTCCTGATCGCCCGGCTGCTCGCCGACGAAGGCCAGCTTGGCGCCGATCGGGCCCTCACCGAGCACGGCCTTCTTCCCTCCGTGAACCATAGGCTTGGAGGCCGTGATGATCTCGTTCAGCCCGGCGAGGCTGTGGGGCTCTTCGCTTTGAAAAAGATCGTCCGATCCGATCGATGGGGCGGAAGCCCGTGTTGAGTTCTTCGGCATGCTGTCATCGCGCGTATGATCAAAGTCCGGTCCATTGACCGACGCGCAGTCATAACTTTTGGTTCCGCAGCGATGCCTTGGAGTAAGTTACTGAAGTCCAAATTGGCGTGATCGTAATCATGCGATCGAGATGGGCGCCGAAACTTGGGGTTCCGGCGCCCGCGTCTGAGGCAAGTCAGGGAGCACTGCCAACCTCAGTCGTGCCCATTATTTGTGGCCCATTAACTGTGGAAGGTCTCTCCGTGGAGAACGAGGTCGAGACCTTCGGCTTCTTCGGTTTCGTTGACCCGCAATCCGATCGTGAACTTGATGAGGAGCAGGGCCACGAGGCTGACGACAGCCGACCAGACGATGGTCAAGCCGATGCCTTCGATCTGTACCCAGACCTGATTGAGGTTGCCATCGATCCAGCCGGATTTGCCTTGGCCGCCGACAGCCTGAACGGCGAAGACGCCGGTCAGCACGGCACCGAGGATGCCGCCGACACCATGGACGCCGAAGACATCGAGTGCATCGTCATAGCCAAGCGTGTGCTTCAGGCCGGTGACGCCCCAGTAGCAAACCACGCCCGCTGCAAGACCGATGATCAAAGCGCCATCGACACCGACGAAGCCGCAAGCCGGTGTGATCGCGACAAGACCTGCAATGGCGCCGGAAATGGCCCCGAGCAGGCTCGGCTTACCCTTGAGGATCCACTCGACGAGCGACCAAGATACGACGGCACCAGCCGTGGCCAGATGCGTGTTGATCATGAGAATGCCCGTGCTTGCACCTGCCGACAACGCCGAGCCGACGTTGAAGCCGAACCAGCCGCACCACAGCAAAGAGCCGCCGACCATTGTCAGCACCAGATTATGAGGTGCCATCTGCTCGCTGCCGTAGCCCTTGCGCTTGCCGATGACGATGGCAGCAACGAGACCCGCGATTGCCGAGTTGATGTGAACGACGGTACCTCCCGCGAAGTCGAGAACGCCTGCGCTGCCGAGATAGCCGCCCGGGCCCCACACCATGTGCGCGATCGGTGCGTAGGCGAAAATCCCCCACAGCGATACGAAGAGCATCGACGCCGAGAACTTCATGCGATCGGCCGGTCCGCCAAGAGCGATGATCGGCGTGATGATGAAGAACGTCATCTGGAACATGACGAACAGGAACTCAGGGATGCCAGGAGCGGCGGGCGCTGGGGTATCCACCGCGATGCCGGCCAGCATCACCTTTGAAAGGCCACCGAAGAATGGGCTACCTTCGGTGAAGGCGATCGAATATCCGATGACACACCAGATGACAGAGAGAATTCCGGCGCCGAACACGCACTGCATGAGAATGGCGAGAGCGTTTTTCTTCCGCACCATGCCTGCATAGAAAAGCCCCAGACCGGGCACGAGCATCATGAGCACCAGCACGGACGACGTCAGCATCCATGCGGTGTCGCCGGTGTTTAAGGTCGATGCTGCAGGTGCCGCCGGTGCGGCGGCAGGGGCGGCCTCTTGGGCCAATGCGATTGCTGATGTCGCAAGCAGCGTCGCGACGCTGAGAGCCGCGGCTGCAAGCGAGGGTCGAAGTCTTGAAGTCATTGAGTCCCCCAATGTTGGTCCCGATCGTTCCATGCCGTCAGACCACAGCTTGTGCGGGTTTTTGCTGCTTTCTCATCAGGCGCGGAGAGTGATCGCAAGGAATGTGCCAAACGACACAAAATCCAGGTTCGTAGGTACGAATGTACCAAGGACTTGAGGGGGTTAGATCAAGGACTGGGCACTTTGATCATTCGTGAGGCAAAGTCAGTTGGCAGATAGTTTCACTACTGACGATGTCTCAGCCCGGAGGCGCGATCGGCCACCCGGCTTCCACGTACTTCTTGAACCAGGCGCTAAAGCACTGAGGT
>JAEWCT010000106.1 GCA_023390485.1 Pseudomonadota bacterium | reverse complement strand
GGTGCAGCCTTGGCAGCGGGAGCCGCCTTGCCGCCAGCGGCCGGAGCTGCCTTCGCGCCGGCTGCAGGAGCTGCGCCGGCAGCGGGTGCTGCGCCCTCAGCGGATGCGGCGGCTTCGTCGTCACCCTTGAGCGCGCCTGCGATCGTTGCGATCGTGAAGTCGCGGTTCTTGATGACGGGCGAAACGCCCTCCGGCAGCGTTACTGCCGAGATGTGGATCGAACGGCCGATTTCCATGCCTTCGAGGCTGACCTCGAAGAAGCGCGGGATCTTCTCGTAGGGGCAGTACACTTCGACATCGTGGCGAACGATGTTGAGCACGCCGCCGCGCTTCAGGCCGGGCGACTGCGCTTCGTTGACGAAGTGCACCGGGATCGAAACGCGGATGACGCCATCCTTGCCGACGCGCTGGAAGTCGACGTGAAGCGGGGTGTCGCGTACGGGATCGACCTGCACGTCGCGGGCAAGCACGATGTGCTTCTTGCCTTCGACATCGAGTTCGATGGCCGTCGAGGTGAAGTGGCCGCGAAGGACCTGCTTCCAGAGCTCGTTGTATTCGAGGTTGATCGTTTCCGAGGGTTCGTGGTTGCCGTAAATGACGGCAGGCACACTTCCATCGCGGCGAGCTTGGCGTGCGGCCCCCTTGCCGGCACGCGGGCGCGCCGTAGCCTTGAGCGTGATGAGCTCAGACATGGCATCGTCTCCGAGTGTTGAAGCTCTCCTGCCTATCAGAAGAGCCAAATAGCCGCGTACCGGCCTCCAAGGGTGCCGGGCGGCGTCTCAGGAAGGTCTTCATGAGATTGCGCGTGTATAACTGGGGTTCCGCATAGGCGCAACGGCCCAAACGCGGGCGATTGCGCCCATACAAGGCTAACGGGCGTGGGTCGGGCCGCTGGAAAGTTGCCGCGAAAATCAGCATATTGGGGCAGATTTAGCGCGTAAGCGATTATTGCCCCCGTGAAGGCGGGTAACGGAGATGCCTGGAGTGATCGCCAAAAAGCCTACGAAGCGCCGCAGTGCGGCCGACCAGGACAAGATCATTGTCGAGGCGCTGAGAGGCGTCGGGCGGCCCATGAGCGCCTATGAGTTGATCGAGGAGGTTTGGGGCAAGGGCGTCAGCGCTCCGCCGACGGTTTACCGGGCGCTCCAACGGCTTATCGAGGATGGCCTTGCCCATCGGCTCGAAAGCCTTAACGCTTTCGTCGCATGCGATCATCCGCACCATCACGGCAAGGCGGTATTCGCTATTTGTGACGCCTGCGGCACCGTTAAGGAATTCGACAATCCTACCGCCGTCAAAAGCCTGCAGGCCTGGGCCGGGAAGAACGATTTCAAGGTGCGGTCAATGACGATGGAAATCCGCGGCCGCTGCGGTGACTGCGCGGGAACCACGGCAGAGGGCAACGGCTGATGCCGTCGAACTCTCGTCAGTAGAAGAGGCTCGAAACGCTTTCTTCGCGGCTCGTTCGCAGGATGGCTTCGCCGATCAGCGGAGCGATCGAGATCACGCGGATATTCTTCGCGGCTTTCACCGCTTCGGTCGGAAGGATCGAGTCGGTGATGACGAGCGATTTCAGGCGCGAATTCTGGATGCGGCTGACCGCGCCGCCCGAGAGCACTGCGTGCGAGATGTAAGCCGATACCTCGGTCGCGCCGTTCTTCAGCAGGGCTTCGGCCGCGTTCACGAGCGTTCCGCCGGAATCGATGATGTCGTCGATGAGGACGCAGCGCTTGCCGTCGACTTCGCCGATGACATTCATCACCTCGCTTTCGCCCGGACGTTCGCGACGCTTATCGCAAATCGCGATCGGTGCGTTGATGCGCTTGGCGAGCGCGCGGGCGCGAACGACGCCGCCGACGTCCGGTGAGACGACGACCACATCGTCAGTGCTGCCGAAGTGCTCTTCGATATCGCGCGTCATGACAGGCGCGGCGAAAAGGTTGTCTGTCGGGATGTCGAAGAAGCCCTGGATCTGTCCGGCGTGCAGGTCGAGCGTCAGAACGCGATCGGCGCCGGCGCGTTCGATGAGGTTGGCGACGAGCTTGGCGGAAATCGGTGTTCGGGGGCCGGGTTTGCGGTCCTGGCGGGCATAGCCGAAATAGGGGATGACGGCGGTGATGCGCTTGGCCGACGAGCGCTTCAGCGCGTCGATGCAGATCAAAAGCTCCATCAGATTGTCGTTGGCCGGATAGGCCGTCGACTGGACGACGAAGACGTCCTCGCCGCGCACGTTCTCGTGAATCTCGACGAACACTTCCTCGTCGGCGAAGCGCCGGACGGCGGCGTCGGTGATCGGCAGCTCGAGATAGGACGCGATGTCCTTCACCAGCTGAAGATTGGAATTGCCCGACATCAACTTCATCGAAATATCCCCGAAATGCGGCTGCACGTCCCCCTTATCGCCAGATGCCTTGAAGGCAAGGGGGCGTTGCCCGCAGGGGGCTAGCCGCATAGGAGGTGCGCCATGACAGTAACCACGCGCTTCGCGCCTTCCCCGACCGGTCGGCTGCATGTCGGCAACATCCGCACGGCCCTCCACAATTGGCTGTGGGCGAGGAAGCATGGCGGGCGCTTCATCCTCCGGCTCGACGACACCGACGCCGAGCGCTCGACCGAGGAGAATGCCGAGGCGATCCGCGCCGACCTCGCCTGGCTGGGGTTCGCGCCCGACGAGGAGCATCGCCAGTCGCAGCGCTTCGACCGCTACGAGGCGGCATTGGAGACGCTGCGGGGGATGGGCCGG
>JAEWCT010000104.1 GCA_023390485.1 Pseudomonadota bacterium | reverse complement strand
CAATGGTGGTACGGGCACAATGCCGTTGGATTCTTTTTGACGGCCGGGTTTCTCGGCATCATGTATTACTTCATTCCGAAGCGCGCCGAACGGCCGATCTATTCCTACCGCCTGTCGATCGTGCACTTCTGGTCGCTGATTTTTCTCTACATCTGGGCGGGACCGCACCACCTTCACTACACCGCGCTTCCCGAATGGGCGCAAACGCTCGGCATGACGTTCTCGATCATGCTCTGGATGCCGTCGTGGGGCGGTATGATCAATGGGCTCATGACGCTGTCCGGCGCATGGGACAAGCTCAGGACCGATCCGGTCATCCGGCTGCTCGTCGTCAGCGTCGCGTTCTACGGAATGTCGACGTTCGAGGGGCCGCTTATGTCCATCAAGGAAGTCAACTCGCTATCGCACTACACAGACTGGACGATCGGACACGTCCATTCCGGCGCGCTCGGCTGGGTCGGCATGATCACGTTCGGTGCCGTGTACTGCCTCGTGCCGTGGCTGTGGAAGCGGCAAGGCCTTTACTCGATGAAGCTTGTCGAGTGGCACTTCTGGCTCGCGATGATCGGCATCGTTCTCTACATCTCGTCGATGTGGGTCGCGGGCATCACGCAAGGTCTGATGTGGCGCGCCTACGACCGCCTCGGTTTCCTCAAATACTCCTTCATCGAAACCGTCGAGGCGATGCACTGGCCTTACGTCATCCGGGCGACTGGCGGCGTGCTGTTCCTGCTCGGCGGACTGATCATGGCCTACAACGTCTGGCGCACGATCCGTGGGGATCAGCCAGTCGACGTCCGTGATCAGCCGGCGGTAGCGGCAGCGCCTGAGCTGCGTCCCGGCGTCGTAGCAATGCCAGCCGAATAACAGGAGCGATAATCGTGAACCACGCCATTTTCGAGCGAAACTCGATTATTCTGCTGATCGGCGCGCTGATTGTCGTTTCGATCGGCGGCATCGTCGAGATCGCACCGCTGTTCTACGTTCAGTCGACGATCGAGAAGGTGCAGGGCATGCGGCCCTATTCGCCGCTCGAGCTTGCCGGCCGCGATATCTACGTGCGCGAGGGCTGCTATAACTGCCACAGCCAAATGATCCGCTCGCTGCGCGACGAGGTCGAACGCTATGGCCACTACTCTCTGGCTGCGGAGAGCATGTACGACTATCCGTTCCAGTGGGGCTCGAAGCGCACGGGGCCCGACCTTGCACGCGTCGGCGGCAAGTATTCGGACGCTTGGCATACAGAGCATATGCGCGACCCGCGCTCGGTGGTGCCTGCATCGATCATGCCGGGATATCCGTTTCTCGACCGCACCGTTCTCGATTACTCGAACATCTCGAAGCGCATGAAAGCGTTGAAGGAGCTTGGCGTTCCTTACAGCGACGAGATGATTGCGAGCGCGGGTAAGGACGTCGTCGCCCAGATTTCGCCCGACACCAAAGACGCAAAGGCGCTCGTCGCGCGCTACCCGAAGGCGCAAGTGCGCAAGTTCGACGGTCAGCCGGCAGGTGAAAACGTCGAGCCCACGGAACTCGATGCCGTCATCGCCTATCTGCAAATGCTCGGCACGCTCGTCGACTTCACGAAGTTCGATGCGAGTGGTCCAAACCTTCGATAAGGGGAGTTCGGCCTTGGCCTACGAAGATATTCAAATGGTCACGCAGATTGCGTCGCTGGCAATTTTCGCCGGCATCACGATCGTGGCCTACATCTACGCCTTCCGCAAAAGTAACAAAGCCAAGTTCGCGGCGGCTTCGGAAATCCCGTTTCGCGACGATGCGCTCCCCGCCGATGAGGATAAACGATGAGCCATCACAAAAAAATCGACGAAGTGACCGGTGTCGAGACGACCGGACATGTTTGGGATGGCGACATTTGCGAGCTCAATAAGCCGCTGCCCAGGTGGTGGCTCTATACCTTCTATGTCTCGATTCTGTGGTCGATCGGTTATTGGGTCGTGTATCCGGCGTGGCCGACGATCAACGGCTATACGAAGGGTGTGCTGAACTACAGTCAGCGCGATCAGGTGCAGCAAGATATCGAGGCGTGGAAATCGGGCCACGCAAAATATCGCACGCAGATCGCCGAAATGTCCCTCGCCGATATCCGCAAAAACGACGAGCTGTTTCAGTTCTCGATTGCGGGCGGTGCGGCGCTGTTTGGCGAGAATTGCGCGGGTTGCCATGGGCGCGGGGCGCAGGGTGGTATCGGTTATCCCAATCTCAATGATGACGACTGGCTTTGGGGTGGTGATCTCGAAAAGATTCATCAGACCATCGCCTTCGGCATAAGAAGCGGCAATCCGAAGGCACACGACACGGCGATGCCGCGCTTCGGAATCGACAAAGTTCTCGATGAGGGGCAGATCCGCGACGCCGCCAATTTCGTCCGCTCGCTCTCGCATCTCGACGTCAACCTAGAAGCGGCAAAGAGGGGCTCGCAGATTTTTGCTGATAACTGTGCCGCGTGCCATGGCGATCAAGGCAAAGGCAATCAGGACATGGGTGCGCCCAACCTGACGGACGCGATCTGGCTTTACGGCAGCTCGCAGGACGCCGTGATGCAGAGCATCCGGACCGGGCGTGGTGGTGCTATGCCGGCGTGGTCCGAGCGACTCGATCCGGTCGCGGTAAAAATGTTGACGCTCTATGTTTATTCCCTCGGTGGCGCCCAAGCTGAAGCCGCGAGCGCCTCCACTCCCGCGGCAGCCGCGGACAAACCGAAATGAACACAATGGACCGGCCGAACAAATTTCTGATCGGAGGTGATGAAAGTCGCGCCACGCCGCCGCCTGCTCCGCGGCAGTCGGACTACGTGCCGCGAACGAAAATCTATCCGAAGCGTGCACACGGAATCTTCCGCAGCATCAAGTGGTTCGTGATGGGCATCGCGCTTGCGATCTATTACGTCGTGCCGTGGTTGCGGTGGAACCGTGGCGAGGGCTTGCCCGATCAGGCCATCCTGTTCGACTTCGCCAATCAGCGCCTGTTGTTCGGGCCCGTCGAAATCTGGGCGCAGGAATTCTACTACGTTACCGGGCTCCTTGTTCTCGGCGCACTGTCGCTCTTTCTCGTCACCTCCATCGCCGGTCGCATGTGGTGTGGATACGCGTGTCCCCAAACTGTCTGGACGGACTTGATGATTTCCGTCGAGCGTTTCTGGCAAGGCGATCGCAACGCGCAGTTGCGCCTCGATGCGCAGCCGTGGTCGTTTGAAAAGATCTGGAAGAAGTCTGCAACGCATCTGTCGTGGTTGGCGATTTCGCTCGCAACGGGCGGTGCGCTGGTCTTCTATTTCCGTGATGCGCCGACACTTGCCGTTGAGCTGGTGCATGGTACGGCACCGACCGTCGCCTACGTCTTCCTTGGACTGTTTACGCTGACGACTTATCTGCTTGGAGGGCTCGCCCGCGAGCAGGTCTGCATCTACATGTGTCCTTGGCCGCGCATTCAGGGCGCGATGGTCGATCGCGATTCGCTCCTCATTTCCTATCGCGAGCTTCGGGGTGAGCCACGTGGTGCCCACAAGAAGGGCACCACGTGGGATGATCGCGGCGACTGCATCGACTGCAAGGCCTGTGTCGCCGTCTGTCCGACAGGTATCGACATCCGCGACGGATCGCAGCTCGCATGTATCCAGTGTGCGCTCTGCATCGATGCGTGCAACGAGATCATGGATCGGGTCGGCCGGCCGCGCGAGCTCATCGCCTATACGACGATCGGCAACCTTGGCAACGCCACGAGCGCGCCACGCGAGGGCTGGCGGATCATTCGTCCACGCACGATGCTTTATACGGCCATGATCACGCTTGTGGCGTCTCTTATGGGATGGTCGCTGCTCAATCGGGCCGACTTCGAGTTCAGCGTCATCCAGGATCGCAATCCGCTTTTCGTGGCGTTGAGCGACGGTGGACTGCGCAACGGCTACATGATCAAGATTGCCAACAAGGTCGAAGGGGTGCGGCACTTCAAGTTGCGCTTCCGCGGGCCGGCAAATCTTCAGCCGAAGTTCGTGGAGTTCGACGGCATCGACCCGACGATAGAAGTTAACCCATCAGAAGTCAGAGCCGTCAAAGTCTTCCTCATGCTCTCGGGCGCTCAAAGAAAAGAATTGAGATCGGATGCGGAGCCCGTGACGATTGAACTGCAGGATGTGGAGAGCGGCAAGACGGCATCACGCGCCACGACATTCAGGAGTCCGCCATGAGCGTTGCAGCATCGAAAGTTTCGCTTCGCGGGTGGCATGTCTTCGCCATCCTGGTTGGGTTCTTTCTGACCGTGACGGCCGTGGATGGGATTTTGATCACCAAGGCCGTATCTACGTTCAGCGGCGACACAGCCGACGCCTATCGCAAAGGCTTGGCCTACAACCAAACGCTTCAGGAAGAAGCGGATCAGAACCGGCTTGGCTGGCACGAAAACCGGACGTTCGATTCCAAGACCGGGCGCCTTGCGATTGCATTGACGGATGAGAACCGGCAACCCATCGAGGGTTTGCTCGTGAAGGCTGAAATCGGGCGCGCGACAACGGACATATTCGATCGGCGTTTTGACTTGGTTCCCACGGGTAATGGGACTTACACTGCCGACATTTCAGGACTTTCGGAAGGCGCGTGGACGCTTTCCGTCACCGCTGCGGAGAACGACAAGGTCGTTTACAGGTCGAAGGAGCGGATATGGAAGCAGCCCTAGACGCCGGGCTTGCCGCGCAGGAGCCAAGCGCAGAGGCGCGGCAGACGATCGTACTTTCGGTCCCGAGCATCGTTTGTGGCAACTGCATCCGTTCGGTTGAAAATACGCTGCGCGCTCTCCGTGGCGTGGAGGCAGCCCGTGCGAACCTGACGACCAAGCGCGTTTCCGTCGTGGTCGACCCGTCTGTCAACTCTGCGATCGACCTGACGGCGGCTCTCGAGCATGCCGGATTTCCGGCTGCGCCGTTGATCGAGAACGCCGAGACGGAGCAGGCCGCGCGCGTCAGCGAGCTTATTCCTCGTCTCGGTGTTGCTGGCTTTGCGGCCGGAAACATCATGATGCTTTCCGTGGCGGTCTGGTCCGGAGAGGCCAGCGACATGGACAGTTCCCTCATGGATCTGTTCCATTGGCTATCGGCGCTTATCGCGCTGCCGGCCGTCGCTTACGCCGGTCAACCCTTCTTCAAGTCTGCACTCGCGGCGTTGAGGTCGCGGCGCCTCAATATGGACGTGCCCATTTCTCTTGGCGTGCTGCTGGCGACGGGCATGAGTCTGTTCCAGACGATGCGCAGCTCGGAGCAGATCTATTTCGATGCCGCGACGACGCTTCTCTTCTTTTTGCTGATCGGCAGAGTGCTCGACGAACGCATGCGGACCAAGGCGCGCGGAGCGGCCGAGAACCTGATCGGGCTCAGGGCGACGAATGCGACACTTGTCGCGCCGGATCAAACAACCAAGCTCGTGCTTGCGAACACGCTCAAGCCGGGCATGGTCATCGCAGTTGCCGCGGGAGAGCGTATCGCGGGTGACGGGGAGGTGATCTCCGGCCAGAGCGATATCGACGAGAGTCTGATCAGCGGCGAAACGCGGCCGCGCGCCGTTTCGATCGGCGACTCCGTCTACGCGGGCACGATCAATTGCGGCGGAGCCCTGCGCGTGCGCATTACGACTGCGGAAGATAACACGCTTCTGAGCGAAATCGGCCGCATGATGCTCAATGCCGAGCAGAGCCGCGGCCGTTATGTCCGGCTTGCCGATCGGGCCTCGCAAATCTATGCGCCGGCGGTCCATGTTCTCGGACTGCTCACGTTTATCGCATGGATGGCGGCCGGCGCACCGTGGGATCAATCTCTCACGCACGCGATCGCTGTTCTCATCATTACGTGCCCGTGCGCCCTGGCCCTCGCCGTGCCTGCCGTGCAGGTCGCTGCGATGAGCCGTCTGTTCAGCAAAGGCGTTATTGTCAAGGCTCCTGATGGGCTCGAACGTCTCGCCGAAATCGATTGCGTCGTCTTCGACAAGACGGGAACGCTGACGACCGGAGAGTTGCGGCTCGAGACGAGCGATGGCGTCGATGACGCGGCTCTTTGCCGGGCAGGTTCAATTGCCGGAGTGAGTAAGCATCCTTTCGCGCAAGCGTTGGCCAAGGCTGCACGTGCGGAGGGTTTGCCAACGCGCGCCGTCGAGAGCGTCGCAGAAGTTCCG
>JAEWCT010000058.1 GCA_023390485.1 Pseudomonadota bacterium | reverse complement strand
GTCTCATACGAGGCCGGGCGTTATGATCTTAGGCAGCTTTCGCTTGCTTCGGCGTCGGGGCGGTTGCCGACTTCGTCGCGGTCTTGCTGAAGTATTCCGCGGCTGCGCCGGTGCCGGAGCCGAGCTTGATGTTGATGCCCGTATCCTTCAGCGCCATCTCGACGGCGAACAGAACGCCGCCGATCATGAACTCATCGAGCGCACCGAGGTGGCCAATGCGGAAGACCTTGCCGGCGACCTTGTTGAGGCCGGTTCCGAGCGACGTGTTGTAGCGATAGTAGGCGGTCTTCAACACGTTGTTTGCATCGAAGCCTTCCGGCACCAGAATCGCCGACACCGTATCGGAATGCCACTTCGGCTCCTTCGCACAGAGCTTGAGGCCCCACGCGTCGACGGCGTGACGAACGCCGGTCGCCAGGCGGTGATGACGCGCGATGACGTTATCGAGGCCTTCTGCGAAGATCAGGTCGAGGGACGCGCGCAAGCCGCGGATCAGCTGCGTTGCGGGCGTATAAGGGAAATAGCCAAGATCGTTGGTTTTGATCATGTCTTCCCAAGAAAAGAAGCAGCGGTTCATGCGGCCGTTCTGCGTCTTGTTGGCGTCGAGCGCCTTCTGGCTCACGGCGAGAATGCCGAGACCCGTCGGGAGCATGAAGCCCTTCTGCGAACCCGAGACGCAGCAGTCAACGCCCCATTCGCCCATGCGCATATCGAGCGAGCCGACGGAGGAAACGCCGTCGACGAAGAGGAGGGCCGGATGCTTAGCGGCATCGAGCGCCTTCCGGACGCCGGCGATATCGGAGCTGACGCCCGTCGCGGTTTCGTTGTGCGTGGCGAAGACGGCCTTGATCTCGTGATTCTTGTCCTTCGCGAGAATGTCAGCATACTTCTCGAGCGGCACGCCCGTGCCCCACTCTTCGTCGCAAAGCTCGACCTTGAGGCCCATGCGCTCGGCCATATCGACCCAGAGCAGCGAGAACTGGCCGAAGCGGCTCATCAGAACCTTATCGCCGACGGCGAGCGTGTTTTCGATTGCCGATTCCCAAGCGCCCGTGCCGGACGACGGGAAAATGAAAACGCGGCCATCCTTCATTTTGAAAACCTTCTTCAGGTCTTCAAACACCGGCAGCGTGAACTTTGGAAATTCCGGCGAACGCATGTCCTCCATCGGAACGTTCATTGCCATGCGTACGGCATCGGGAACATTCGTCGGGCCGGGAATGAAAAGATGAGGCGTAACAGTCATAGAAGCGTTCCTCCGTGCTGCGTTGTGCCAAGCCGACGGCCCCCGACGCAGCAGGGGAGACGTTCCGGCATACTTTTGCTGATCCTTCGCCCGATCGCAGATGCGGGCGTAGTCTTAACTAGCAGGCGGACACTGACGGTGTGAACGAAAAACTATCAACACCCGGTTGGGCAGCCGCTGCTACCCACCTCATTGGCTGCGGTGCAGCACTTTGCTGCAGGTTTCGCGCCCCACTCAGTGTTGCTCATTACGGTTAACCGAAACGTGCAGTGCAACAGCCATCGCGCGATTCGACACTCCGAGTTTGTCGTACAAATTTTTCAGATGATATTTCACTGTATTACGCGAAATGCCGGTTCGCGCCGCAATCTGGAGGTTGGTCCAGCCATTCGCGAGTGCAGCAAGCAGTTCACGCTCGCGTGCCGTCAGGCCTTCCAGCGGATCGTGATTCAGGAGGTCAATATCGACGTAGGGCAGCGACAAGCGGCCACGCGCGACCGAAACAACCGCTTCCAGCAAGACTTGCGGATCTTCCGTCTTCGAAACGAAGCCCCACGCACCGCCCTTTATCGACGTACGTAGAACGTCGTGCGAACGCTCACCGGTGTAGATGATGATCCGCGTCTGCCATTTTTCCTGTTTGACGCGGGCGAGCACGGCGCCGCCTGTCATGTCGGGCAGCGTCCAGCCGATAACCGCGATCTCGACTGGCTTCGCTTTCAGCGCGTTGATCAGCGCTTCGCCGGTGGCGTGGATTCCGCAGACGGTGAAGCGCCCATCGCGTGCGATCAGCGCTTCCAGACCTGCACGTACGACCGGATTTTGATCGGCGATCGTGACCTCGATCTTGGCGGTCATTCGTGCTCCGGTCTCCTTAAGGGTGATAACGAGCGCATTTGCCCATCATACCTGCGCGCGGAAGGTGTCTTTCCCGTGAGATACCTACCGAACTTGGCCATGTCAGCCAAGCGCGCAATTGCGCTGAAAAAATAGGGGATAACCGACTCATCGGAGGGCGAAAAACCGTCGATCGTCTTGAACGATTTGCCGCCGCGCATGGGCGTGGCGACCCCGGCAACTGAAATGAGGACTTCTTCTCATCGTTAACAACGACGGCCGGCTAACCCCTCAGTTGTCGCCGAAGGTTAGAGCAGGGCTTATCCACTGCGATGTAGATTCCCCATGCCAGCAGAATGGAAAGTCCCAAGCTGACTACGGCAGTGTCTATGGCACCGATTGTTTCCCGAAAGTGGAGGTCCACGGTACCGAGCACGAAGAGGTGTACCAAGTATAACGAATACGACAGCACCCCGATGAAAACGATCGGCCGCAGATTCAAGAAGCGCATGAAGAGCCAATTGGGATAGCGAACCGCACATACGAAAATGGGAATTAGACTCAGTCCTTGAAGCGTGTATCGGGCCGTTTCGCGGAACCCCGGATCTCTTATGGCAAATCCGACGAGCAGTCCCAGGGCTCCCGTCGGGAGCAGTAGGTATTTCCATGTTCGGTCCGAAAGCCTCGTCTGATCCAAAGCCGGATTTCCGTAGACGGCCAATAAAGCTCCAAAGATCAATGAATCGAAGCGCGTATCGGTCGCGACGTGAATACGCTCCTCCGTGGCTCCGCCCAAAAACCAGAGATCGCAGCGCCACAGCAGCGTCAAACCGCAAATAGCGAGCAAATAGAGGGCCACTTTCCACCGCTCTGTTGTGTATCGAAACATCAACCGGAGCAGACAGGGGAACACCAGGTAGAAGTGTTCCTCGACCGCGAGGGACCAATAGACCCCTGTGCCCATCAGAAACCCTTGATGACCGTATTCGGCGATGTAGTAGTTTGAGTAATTCAGCAGCAATGCCAGCATCGAGGCAGGCTCGAGCGGGGGAGGCACGACTTTGGCCAATGACGCGAGGAATGCGATGAGGAGGACGAGGTAGAAGGGTGGAAGTATTCTCAGAGCTCTGCGCAGATAGAACTTACGAAGAGAGATTGTCTTCGTCTTTTCAAACTCCACACGCAGTAGTGTCGTGATCAAGTATCCGGATAGAAAGAAAAATACTGTCACTCCAAATCCGGCAGGGATGACGTCGTTGAGACCGGCATGGCCGAGGAAAACCAGAGTGAAGCTCAGTGCGCGAATACCATCGAGTGATGGGATGTGAAGAGCGCTCCTGAACTCTGCATCGGAGCGAGCAATGGTAGACGCTTGCTGCTCGGACAGTAGCTTCAAGCCCGCCGCCTCCTGGAAGCAAGTCACTGGCTAGAACTAGACTTATATCCAATTTGAGACTTTTGTATATAAAATCCGGCCATTACGTCGGAGAATGTCGAGAAGCTGGAAGTTCTGCGCTGGATCGACTCCACTACGGCACGCAGGAGCTACTGCGGGCCGGCACCGGCTAGCCATAAGCATCACGCGCTTGAAAGGCCGTCCTGGCCAGGACTACACACACGGCGAAGGCTCGGAGAGACCCCGCCCGGGCGGGGAGCCTCGCATTTGTTTGGGCGTGGCGACCCCGGCAGGATTTGAACCTGCGACCTACGGTTTAGGAAACCGTTGCTCTATCCAGCTGAGCTACGGGGCCGGGCCCAAGCCTTCCGGCTTTGGTTCGCCGGTCGCACCGCGTCCGCAATGCGCCGGAAAGCTATGCGGTGCGCCTTGCTCCAGGTCAAGCGCGGGGGGTCATGACGATTTTACGGCAGGCGAATTCTGGGCGCGCAGCGGCTCGATGCCGTTTTTGGCGGCCTTAGGCAGGAGCCGCATTTGGCAGGCCGCAAAAGCGAGCCTTACTACGGTTTCATGTCTTGGCGTAGGCGAATACGGGCTCTGGGATGAAGGCCGCTCGCCGCCACATTGTTGGCGCTCGCGCCTCCACTGCTACACCAAAGGCCGCCGCAAGCAAGAGCATGCCGGCCGCGGTGAAGGCTCTTCGGCCACGCTCGCAACGAAGATGCGAAATGCTCAAAATGCCTCCTTTTCAAAATACTTAACCTAGCCGAGAGTATGGTCCTGCTGCGGAAAACTCCGCTGGCGGGTGGGGATAGACGCGCTGTGCGCCAGACTGTGTCTCACCGGATAGGGCCTTCAAATTTGACGCCGCATCGCGGTGTTGGTCCGAGGCTGAGACGTGAGGGGAATACTCTGATGAGAATGATTTTGTCTGCGTTGGCCGTGGCGCCGTTATTGTCACTGCCAGGCGTTGCAATGGCGCAGAGCCTTCCGGATGAAGTGAAACCCATCGGCCATCTGAGCAGCCCCTATAACCTCATCGTGCCGAACTATGTCGAAAAGCCGCTCCCGTCGTCCTGGGAAGGTTACTACTGGAAACCGTCGCTCGGCTATAACACCCTATCATTCAGCACCAGTGGCGGCCGGCTGAGAGACGCTGACGGCATTACGCTCGGAGCCGCAGGCGGATACGATTTCCGCTACAATGACTTCATTTTCGGACCTACTGCCGATTTGAGCTACGATTTTCTGTATGGCGACAGCTCCCGCATAGACGGCATCTCCGGATTCAAAGGCCACGTCGATTTCGACGGCTCGGTCGGTGGCAGGGTGGGGTATTTGTTGTGGGATCGCACCCTGATCTACGCGACCGGCGGCTACGCCTTCGCCAATTTGGAAGTCAGGAATGGCTCTCTCGGCGCCAGCGATTCCAATATGCTGTCCGGATGGACTGAGGGCGGCGGCATTGAGTATCTTTGGAGCGATAGTAACAGTCTGCGCTTCGAATATCGGCGCGTCGAGTTCTCCAGCGCGAGCTTTGATTCACTGCCAGCCGGCCACGACGAGGTGGAAGCCTCGATGGATAAGTTCAGCTTCGGCTTCGTCCACCGCTTCTGAGCGCTCGAAAGCGCGATCAAAACTGAAGTTGTCCGCCAACTCGGTCGTCGTTCTTGGCGCGGGGCGCCGCTTATGATTTCTATTCCGCATGGCGAGGCGATGGGCGGCATATGTGTTCGGCGCGGTGGGGCTGCTTGTTCCGCCTTGCGTTATGGCACAACCCGCTGCGTCTCCTACACCGTGCACCCTAGAGCCCGGCCCCATTCGAACCGTGACGCGTGTCGTCGACGGCGAAACCATCATTCTAGATGATGGTAAGGCCGTTCGGCTCATCGGCGCCCTGGCGCCCCGAGCCCGTGACGCCAATGCCGCGGCCGGCGCGTGGCCTCCGGAACTTGACACCATCAAGGCGCTCTCGGATCTCGTGCTTGCAAAGAAGATCAAGCTCGCATTTACCGGCCGGCGCACCGATCGCTATGGGCGCACGCTGGCGCAGGTTTTTCTGGCCGACCGCGGGCGGCAAGACTGGGTGCAAGGTACTCTGCTCGCGAACGGCTACGCGCGCGCCTATGGGCTTCCCGAAAGCTTTGCATGCGCGCGTGAGCTTCTTGCTCACGAGGCGGAGGCGCAGCAGAAGCGTCTGGGGCTATGGAGCAACGGCGTCTATCGCACGTTCCCTGCGGACCATGCGAGCGAGCTGATGAAGCTGCGCGGCAAGTACGTGCGGGTGACTGGTAAGGTCGTTTCCGTCGGTCGCACGAAGAGCGCGACGTACCTCAACTTCAGCAACGAGTGGCAGTCGGATTTCACAGCTCGGATTAGCAAGAAAGTTCTCGCCGCAAACGTCGCATTCGATCGTTCGCTCGACAGCCTTACTGGCAAGACAGTCGTGTTGCGTGGGTGGATCGAGCGGCGGAACGGCCCGATGATTAATATCGCCGATCCATCTCAGATCGACATGCCGGAAGCGCCGGATGCGCCTGCCAATGTCAGCGAGCGAAATCCGATAAGCCCGAACCCAATCCAACCGGTACGGCTACCGGCCGATCCGATCTGAACTTCGAGCCCTGAAAAGATTTGCGCCCGGCTCCGCCGAAAGGTGCGGAACCGGGCGCGGTGATCTTCATAGCGTCAGCGATGCGCCTCAGGCAGCTTCGCCGACCGACTCGCCGTCCGCCAACCGGCGACCCTTGGCGCTCTTCGCGAGGATCTCGGTGATCCTCTGAACTGCGCCGCGCTCGTCGAGCTTCTCGACGGCCGCCAGCTCGCGCGCCATGCGGTCGAGTGCATCCTCATAGAGCTGCCGTTCGGAATACGACTGCTCGGGCTGAGCTTCGGAGCGATAGAGGTCGCGGACGACTTCGGCGATGGCAATCAAATCACCGGAGTTGATCTTGGCGACGTATTCCTGCGCCCGGCGGCTCCACATCGTGCGCTTGATGCGCGCACGGCCCTTCAGCGTTTCCATGGCCTTTTTAACGAGGCCTTCGTCAGCGAGCTTGCGCATTCCGACGCTTGCAAGCTTGCCGGTCGGTACGCGCAACGTCAGCTTCTCCTTGTCGAACGTGATGACAAAGAGCTCGAGCGACATGCCGGCGATTTCCTGCTCCTCGATGCCGACGATACGGCCGACGCCGTGAGCGGGATAGACGACGAACTCGTTGGCCTTGAAACCGTGACGCTGGCTGACCGGCTTCTTCTGCACGGCGAGAATCTGGCGGGCAGCGGCAGCCTTCTCGGCAATCGCCTTCGGCGTGACGGGCTGCTGAGCGGGCGCGACCGGGGCCGTGAGCTTCTGACTCGCCGCTTTGTGCGCGTTTGCCGGAACGGCGACAGTGCGCTGCGGCGCGGGTGCGGCCTTAGCGGCGAGATGGGCAGTTGCTGGCGACGCGCCGAGAGGTTTTTTCAAAGCGGGGGCAGCCTCGATCTTAGCCGCCGGCTTGACCGGAGCAGCTGTTACAGGAACTGATTTCTTTGCCGGCTTGGCGACAGGCGGATGAACGACCTTCGTCGCCTTGACAGGAGCTTCCGCCTTCGGCTTGACGGGATGCTTGGCTGCGCCGACCTTGCTCGCGCTCGGGCTGGCCTTCAGAGGAATGGGTTTGCGCGCGACAGTCTTTGCTGCGGACTTGGGGGCGACCGGAGCTTTTTTCTTCTGAGCCATATCGATCTCTCACTCTCGCATACTAGGCCTTGCCGGACGGGTCGGCTTGGCCGTCAGTCTCCGCCCTGTGGGGTCGGAGCATCAGTGCTGGGCGGATACATGTTGCATCCGAACAACACGCGCGCATTGATCCGGCCTCCTTTGTCGGGAGACTGTTCCCCTGCGCGCTCATTTGTGGCCTAGCTTTGCAAATCCTGTCCGACTCTGAAGTGGCCCAGCGACGCCCCATAACGCCTTATAGAAAGCTGCCCATCAGAGTGAGGCAGCCCCTTTTTGTTCGCGGCCGTTCCGGATTTGTGCAGACTCAACGCCATCACAACTGACACTAACACAGTTCTGGCGGTAAATGAAGGGTGGCGTTCTGAGACAATCTGGTCGAGATTAAGACGTTCTTTAAAATTCCCCGCAAAACCAATATCTTATATCGGATTTGCTCTTTTCGACTTCAAGTGACCCTTTAAAAGCAAATTTTAGTCTCCGGTTCCCGGATTTGGGGAAAAATATTTCTCAAACTTGTTGGTCTCGTCTTTCGCAGTCTCGGCCTCCGGGAGCGCCGGTTTCTTCGCCGTGATGTTCGGCCAAGTCTCTGAATACTGGCGGTTGAGCTCCATCCACTTTTCCAGGTTCGGCTCGGTGTCCGGCTTGATGGCGTCGACGGGGCATTCCGGTTCGCACACGCCGCAATCGATGCACTCGTCAGGATGGATGACGAGCATATTCTCGCCCTCATAGAAGCAGTCGACCGGACAGACCTCAACACAATCGGTGTATTTGCATTTGATGCATTTTTCATTGACGACGTAGGTCATTCGGAATCCTGGTCCATCGAAGACGATCGAGCAATCGTGCGGTCGAGATGCTTTCCCGACGCGGCGGCGCGATCTAGCGGCGCTCTTATTAGCATAGGCGTTACGGCTGCCTAGGTGGACCGGGCGTCACAGTTCAACTGCGACCTCGAAGTTTGTCCAACTGGCGGCGTTGCTGCTTTGTCGGCCGTCCGCTCCCTTCGGGCCGAAGGGCCGGCTGGACCCCAGCCCCTTCCGCCTGCCCAGCCGTCTCGTCCGAACCGGCAATAGTGTTGGTCTTCGGCGCCGCAAGATCACGATAGAGCCGCGCGGCCTCGGGAGCGGGTCCGCGCCGCGAGCCGATACCGAGAACCTCAATGCTCACGACGCGCGGTCCGAGGGATAATGTTAGCACATCGCCCGGCCGGACAATCGTGCTCGTCTTATAGATCTTTTCGCGGTTGATGCGGACTTTGCCGCGCTCAATCAGCGCTTGCGCCAACGTTCGCGATTTCGCGATACGGGCAAACCACATCCATTGATCAATGCGCTGAACGGAGCCTGCAGCCGCGTCCGGCATGAGATCAGGTAGAGCCCGAGCCTTCGCTCCGCTTCTCCATCTGCGCTTTGAGGGCAGCGAGAGCGGCGAACGGCGATGATGCGTCGGCGCCCGATGATTTCGGCGGCGCCGCAGTGATCATTTGCGGCGAGCGGCGTTCCTCGCGGCGGCCATTGCGATTGTCGTCGCGGCGCGGGCGGTTTCCTTCCTCTTTCCTTGGACCTTGATCGGGGCGGCGCTCGCCGCCGCCTTTGCGGCCTTCAAAGCGCGGACGATCGCCGCGATGCTCGTGCCGCTCGGGACGATGGCGCCGATGCTCCGATCGATCAGCGCCCTCGGTTGTCTCCACGCCCGGTGCGGCGGCAACCGCCGTGTCAGACGATGCGGCTTGCGGCGCTCCCGCAGCGGGCCGGTTCGCATGGGAACGCTGATGACGGTTGTGGCCACCGTCGCGGCGCGGTCCGTCCCTGCGCTCGGGACGCTGATGACGGCGCGGGCGCCAGATTTCTTCGAATTTCTCGGCTTCCGGTGCAGTCGCTGCTGCCGCGGCAGGGACTGCAGCTTCTGCGGTTTCGGCCGGCACCTCGGCTGGCTGCGGAGCGGCTTCAAGATCGATCGCCGGCTGATCGGTCGCCTCCGTGACGACAGTTAGGCCTTCGGCAGGCATTGACTCTGCGTTCGTCACGGGTTCGGCGGGCGCGGCTGCCGCCGCTTCGGGCGCCTGAGCAACGGGGGCGGCAGGGATCGGACGCCTCTCGAGCCGGAAGCCCAGCGCCTTCAAGACTTCGCTCAGCTCCTCAACCGAGCAGCCTAGGATCGACATCATGTCGTCGGTCGCCTTGAAGCCGCCATCGCCGGTCGAGCCTTTCGGCGGCGCATCGGTCTTTCCAGGCGCGGAACGCCAAGCGAGCAACGGCCTGATCAAATCGGCGAGACGCTCGAGGATATCGAGGCGAATGGCGCGCGGGCCGCAGACATGGAAGCCATGCGCGCGATAGAGCGCTTCCGGCGTTTCCGGATCGACGGCGACGCTTGTGAGGCCGGGGCGCGGAAGCTGCGGCGTCCCGTTGGGCACCGGGTTCTTCAACAGCCACAGCGTCGCCGCGAGATCGGCGGGCGCGGGCTTCAGCATGAGGGGGAAGAAGATATTGAAGGCGCCGAAACGCAGACCGAATTTGCGCAGCTCGGCTCGCGCCGCCTGATCGAGCGCGTTGATCTCGTTCGCGACCGTCTCGCGCTTCAGTGTGCCGAGGCCTTCCTTGAGCTGGAAGGCGATGCCGCGCGCCAATCCCTGCAGCTCCGTGCTGCGTGACATTTCGACGAGCGGTTTCAGCTTTTCGGCGATCGTGTCGTCGAGCCACGTTTTGAGGCGGGCCAGCACCTTCTCACGGTCGGCTTCGCTCATCGCGTCGTCCGCCAGCAAGGTCACACCGGGCTGCAAGGGATCTTCCGCACGCTCGAGCTTTGCCAGCTCGTCGTCGCGCCAGACGATGCTGCCGGTGCGCGTTAGCTTGAACGCTTCGTTCTGAGCCGCAGCCACCCGTCGCGCACGCATGCCAAGCTCGCGCGTCACGACCTGCATGGCCGCCTGCCGCGTCGCCTTTTCGTGGATGCCGTCGCCTGCCGCGTCGAGCGTGAAGCGGAAGCCCTTGAGGCGTCCTACGAAGTGGTTTTCGACAGTGATCGCGCCATCGTCAGCGATGTCGGCTGTCAGTTCATCTTTGTCTCGCATGCCCTTCATCAACGCGCTGGTTCGGCGATCTACAAATCTTTGAGTCAGACATTCGTGCAGGGCGTCCGACAGGCTATCTTCGATGGCCCGCGTCCGTTCCTGCCAGTGTCCAGGGTCGCTCAGCCAATCCGGACGATTGGCGACGAATGTCCACGTCCGGATGTGAGCGATGCGGTTGGCAAGCGTGTCGATATCGCCGTCGGTGCGATCCGCCAACGAAACCTGCTTCGAGAACCAATCTTCCGGAATGCGATGGCTGCCACTCGTCAGATGCCGATAAAGGTTGCCGACGAGCTCGGCGTGGCTCTGCCCGGAGATTTTGCGGTAATCCGGGAGCTGACAGACATCCCACAGCAGCTCTACGCGCTCGCAGTTGGACGCGATATCGGCAATCTCGCGATCGGCCGTCAAAGCTTCGAGGGCGGCGACGTCGTCGGCCGTGCGCGCGCGTGTCAGACGCTGCTCACGCGGCAGCTCGCGAAGCGACGCGTGCAGCGCGTCGAGCGAGGAGAAATTGAGCGCGCGGCTTCGCCATTGCAGTGTCCTGACGCTGTCGAAGCTGTGTGTTTCGAGCCGTTCGACCATATCGGCATCGAGCGCATCGGCGGCGCCCGTCACGCCGAACGTGCCGTCATTCATGTGGCGGCCGGCGCGGCCCGCGATCTGGCCGATCTCAGCCGGCGTCAAATTGCGATGGTTGTAGCCATCGAACTTGCGCAGCGCGGAAAATGCAACGTGATCGACATCGAGGTTCAGGCCCATGCCGATGGCGTCGGTGGCGATCAGAAATTCGACGTCGCCCGACTGATAAAGCGCGACCTGCGCGTTGCGCGTTCGTGGCGACAGCGCGCCCAAAACGACGGCGGCGCCACCGCGCTGACGACGGATCAATTCGGCAAGCGCGTAGACCTCTTGCGCCGAAAAAGCGACGATCGCCGTGCGCGAGGGAAGGCGTGTGATCTTCTTCTCGCCGCTGTATGTCAGCTTCGAAAGCCTTGGGCGTGAAATGAAGTTGGCGCCGGGAATGAGATCGCTGATCGCCTCGCGCATCGTCTGGGCGCCGAGGAGCAGCGTTTCGGAACGGCCGCGGGCGTGCAACAGGCGGTCGGTGAAGACGTGGCCACGCTCGGGATCGCCGCACAACTGAATTTCGTCGATCGCCAGGAAGTCGACATCGATATCGCGCGGCATCGCCTCGACGGTCGAGACCCAATAGCGGGCCCGTTCCGGCTTGATCTTTTCCTCGCCGGTAATGAGCGCGACCTTGTCCGCTCCCACGCGCTGCTTGATCTTGTCGTAGACTTCGCGCGCGAGAAGGCGCAGCGGAAGACCTATCATGCCGCTTTCGTGGCCGAGCATGCGCTCGATTGCGAGGTGGGTCTTGCCCGTATTCGTTGGTCCGAGCACCGCGGTCACGTTTCGGATGCGGGCCTCGAGATCACTTGCCATGTCGTACTTGACTCCGATCGAGCCCTGGCATTGCAGAGGAGGGGCAAGATATCAAGGGTTATTCGGCCCCTCGGCGATGGGTATCGGGTCGCGCAAGAGTTTGGGCCCCCTGCACATTATTGCTTCAATGCAATCTGCTGGTTGTTCGCGGCCGTGATGTTAATCGTATCAACGGTCATAACGGCCGGGCCGATGGTCGAGGGGACCGTCACCCGGTAAGGAACATAGATGCCGGCTGTCGGAACGGCACGCAGCGCAATTTCGATGTGATCGTAGTCGACCCAGGGATTCACGAAATCTTTGGGCTTATGGCCCGCGATCGGGACATATTTCACGCGGCAGACCACGAGTTCGGCCGGTTGGCCCGAAGGACGCTTCTCTTTGAGCGGCTCGCGGCCTTTGAACGAGAACTGCAGGTCATAGCGGGCTTTACCGTCAAAAACGGGAATTGTGCGGTTGCACGCGTCGGCGGGATTTGCGCTCGAGATCGCCAGCGTCGCGCCCATCGGGTCGAAGACATTTTGCAGGTTTTCAGGCTTCAGCTTGACCGCTTCGGGAGACGGGGCCTTGTTGGGAACGAGCGCCACCGAGGCGACACGGAAGCCGTTGAAGCTCACCTTCACGGTCGAGGTCTTCGACTTGGTCTTCATGCTCATTTCGAAGCTTGCGGGGCGGAGACCGTCCGTCTCGACCGAGCCGCTGCCGGTGAAGTTCCCGGCCCACTTGAAGGCGCCGAAAAGGGCTGAAATTTCAGTGTTGCCCTTCGCCGTGTACGATTTACCGTCGTAGGTGGACTTGAAATGGTATTTTCCGACGTTGAAGCCGTTGAACGATAGCCGATAGACTGCGGCAACCTCGCTCGGGAAGGTAATGGCGGAGGCCTCGGCGGCGCGGAGTGGCGAAACGGCTGCCGCGGCCAGCATCAGACAGCAGCTCACGGCCAGTCCTTTGACCCAAGAACGCCAAATCGCCATGTTAATTCCCTGCTTCCCCATAGGCGGCCATCTGGTAGGGCGGATTTGCGACGATTGTTGGACTTTGCCGGGCCTCTAAAGCGCGCCTTGACGCCGGTCCTTTCTGTCCATTATACAGCAGCGGAAACCCCGCAGGCCCGGCTTGCGGGGCACAATTTTTTGCTGCAATAGCAGAGTTTCGATCAACCGCGCTCTCAAAAGCTGCGGCACAGGAGATAGTTATGACCAGGCGCTGCGAGCTGACGGGGACGTTGCCCCTCTCAGGCCAACTTCGGAGCCACGCCGAAAACAAGACGAAGCGCAAGTTTCGTCCGAATTTGTGCCAGGTAACGCTGCTGAGCGACGTTCTTGGGCGGAAAGTCCGTTTGCGCGTCTCGGCACGGGCTCTGAAATCCGTCGAGCACCGCGGCGGTCTCGATGCGTTCCTTCTGAAGGCGGACAACGACGAGCTGTCGGCGGCCTGCCTCAAGCTGAAGCGCGAGATTCAGAAGGCACAGGCGACCAAGGCCGCTTAATTCAGCGGTACTTCTGCGAACGAATATAAGCCCGGCGCTGATCAATCCGGCGGCCGGGCTTTCGCTTGCTCGCTATCCTTCAGCACGAATTGCAATAGCAACGTGCGCTGAAGCAGGTGGTTGAAGTTGTCGTCCGAGATCATCGTGATCAGGGTTTCTCCGGTCTTGAGGCGAGTGACCGCAAGCCCTTCCATATTGTCGATCTGATCGTTGAGATCGGCCTCGATCAGAGTTTCGCCCTCGGACGTGTGATCGGGCGCCAGGTCGTCCGGCGTGATGCGCCTCAGTCGCATTTTTACGCCTTCCGTCCAGCGGAAGCGGCGCTCCAAGACGAACAGCGTGCCGTCGTCGAGGCTCGAAATATCGGTGATGTCGTAGTCGCCGATGTTTTTCAGATGGATGGTTCGCGGCCCCTTGGCCGTCCATAGCCACCCGGTGTGATTGCGATGCGGATCGTAGAGCCGTTCCGAAAACGCGATCGGATTGCCCTTATAGGGTCCGCCCTTCATCACCGTCAGCGCTTCGAGGCCGAGATTCGAGCCCATCTTCTTGGCCTCGGGCGGAAGCTTCAGGTTTCCCCGGCTCGGCGAAAAGCCGGTGGGTGTCATCTCGTAGCGTTCGATGCGATGCCTGCCTTCAAAACCGATCATAACCGAGCCGCGCTGCACGGTTCCGCTCGTGAGGGCGATCGATTCTGAATCGCGGTCGCGGCCGCGCTTGATCGGATGTCCGCTGGCGTCCCGCAGCGGACCGAGGCGGGTGTTTGCTATTCCGGACAAATGGACGCCGTCATAGGCGAGCGTGCCTGTCATCCACTCGCCGACATCGGAAATGGAGACGAACGATTTCGCATCGTCGTCGAGAAGAAGTGCAGACCAGCCGCCGAAGTAGGGCGAGGGCGATGTCAATTCGAGGCCGCCCCGAAACGTCACCTTGGGCAGCGGTTCCTCCGCCGCGAAGCGCTTGAAAGACGTGATGCGCTTGCTTGTAACGGCGATCGGGCCGGCTTTGAGCTTAGAGAGATCAGGCTTCCCCTCGGCGGCTGCAGTGCCGGCGGCGAACGCAAGAAGCGCAACGGCGAGGCCGATCAGGCGATAAGCGATCACGGCCAAGCTCTGACCCTCAATGGGTGCGTGCGTAACGCCTGCGCACCGCGAGCGGCTCACTGACGTCAGGTTTTTCCTCAAACAACTCGACGAGCTTTTCGGTCATCGCGCCGGCAAGCTCGGAAGCGTCCGTAATGGTCACGGCGCGCTGGTAGTAGCGCGTCACGTCGTGGCCGATGCCGATGGCGATAAGCTCGACCGGCGAATGCGTTTCGATCTCGTGGATGACCTGGCGGAGATGCTGCTCGAGATAGCTGCCGGAGTTCACAGAAAGCGTTGAATCGTCGACCGGCGCGCCGTCGGAAATCATCATCAGAATGCGGCGTTGCTCGGGACGATTGACGATGCGGGAATGGGCCCAAGCCAGCGCTTCGCCGTCGATGTTCTCTTTGAGCAGGCCTTCGCGCCTCATCAGGGCGAGCGCGTTCTTTGAGCGCCGCCACGGCGCATCCGCCGTCTTGTAGATAATATGCCGGAGATCGTTGAGACGGCCGGGTGACGAAGGCTTGCCTGCCGCCAGCCACTCTTCGCGCGACTGACCGCCTTTCCAGGCTTTGGTCGTGAAGCCCAAGATTTCGACTTTGACGCCGCACCGTTCGAGTGTGCGCGCAAGAATATCGGCGCAGCATGCCGCGACCATGATCGGCCGTCCGCGCATCGACCCCGAATTGTCGAGCAGCAACGTCACGACGGTATCGCGGAAATCGGTGTCGCGCTCGCGCTTGAACGAGAGCGCGCCAGTCGGGTCGGTGATGATGCGCGTCAGGCGCGCGGCGTCGAGTTGACCTTCCTCGAGATCGAAATCCCAGCCGCGGTTCTGCTGCGCCAAGAGACGGCGCTGCAGCTTGTTGGCGAGCTTCGCAACAGCGGCCGAGAGCGTCTTCAATTCCTTGTCGAGAAAGGCACGGAGCCGTTCGAGCTCATCCGGCGTCGAGAGCTGTTCGGCGCCGACCTCTTCATCATAGGCGCGCGTGAAAACCTTGTAGCCGAAGGCTTCCGGGTTATCGAGGACGGTCATGTTGGGACGCCACGGCGCCGGCGTCTCTTCGTCGTTCAGATCGCTGTCGTCGAGGTCTTGCGGCTCGGTCTGACCCGCTTCCATCGTTTCTTCGGATTCCGAGCGGTCGCCTTCGGAGAGCTGCTCCTCGCTCTCCTGGTCCTGCCCTTCGGAGGCATCCTCGGTCTTGTCTTCCGAATCCTCGGCCCCGCCCTCGGCGGCACCTTCTTCGCTTTCCTGCTCTTCGTCCTCGGATTGCGGCTGATCGTTCTGATCCGTCATTTCGAGAATCTTCAGGAGATCGCGAATCTGACGGCCGAACTGCTCCTGATTTTCCGAAAGGCCCTCGAGCCGGTTCAGCAGCTTGCCGCCGCGCGATTCAATCACGGGACGCCAGACGTCGACGAGACCTTTCGTCGAGGACGGCGGCGCTTGTCCGGTGATGCGTTCGCGGATCAGAAGCGCAAGTGCATCTTCAAGCGGTGCCTCGGCGCGCGTCGAGACGCTGCGAAAACGGCCATGGCTGTATTGGTCTTCGAGGCGGGCGGTGAGGTTCGACGCCATACAAGGCATCCGCGCCGATCCCAAGCCTTCGACGCGGGCGCGCTCGGCCGCTTCGAAGACCGCGCGGGCGGGACCGGCGGATGGCGCGATGCGGCGATGCAGCTTGACGTCGTGGCAGCCGATGCGCAGCGCCAGGCTATCGGCCCACCCACGCGTCAGCGCGATGTCCTTCGC
>JAEWCT010000401.1 GCA_023390485.1 Pseudomonadota bacterium | reverse complement strand
CCGAAACTCCTGAAGATATCGGATACGCTTAGCATGCGTTACCAGACGACAGGGAACGGGCCGCCTTTGGTCCTTATGCACACGATCCGAACGCAACTCGAATATCTCCGCAGCCTGGCAGCACTTCTCTCCAGATCGTACACCGTCTACGCGATCGATCTTCCGGGGCATGGTCATTCTCCCATCGACTCCCGAGCCAGCTTCGACGAGCCGTACTTCAGGAAAGGGGTCATCGGCTTTATCGAAAAGATCGATCTTTCCGGCGTGACACTCGTCGGCGAATCCATCGGTGGCGCCCTCGCGCTCACGGTGGCGGCCTCAATCCCGCAGCGGGTGAAGCAGGTCTATGCGATCAACCCATATGACTACGAGACCCGATATGGAGATGGCATCCGGCGCGGCAATTGGTTTGCAAACTTCATCATCGGAAGTCTGCAAGTGCCGATTCTCGGCGCATTCAATGCAGCGATGGAAAACAAATTGGTTCTGGGCAAGATCATGGCTGGTGGGTACCACGACCCGCGCAAACTACCTCCCGACCTGCTTAACGAGTTTGACAGGGTGGCGCGCCGTCCTGGCTATAAGCGCGCCGCGCGCAAGGTGCTTGCAGGCTGGCGATCCTGGAGCAAAGCGCGAGATCAGTATGGAGCAATCTCAGCGCCGGTGACGCTGATTTATGGCGACACTGACTGGTCACATGGCGACGAACGCGAGCGGACGCGGAAGCTTGTTACCAACGCGCACCTGATCACGCTGAAAGATACAGGACATTTTGCGGCGGTCGAAAACCCGGCGGAGGTCGCGCGGATCATTCTCAAGACGTGATCTGCGGAATTCGTCCACGATGCCGCCGGATGAGAAAGGCGGGGGCATTTCCTTGCCGCTCGATCCTTTGTCGATTGACCACATTTTTCTATGAATTGCAAAGGTCCATCTGAGAGATCGGCAAGCCGATGTCTCCGAAAAAAATTATAACCCAAGCACAAAACAGACAGGCGTGCGCCCGAAAAAGCGTTTTCACCACGGGGATCTCTGCAAGGCGATGATTGCCGCCACGCATGACCTCCTCATCGAACATGGTCCCGATGGCTTTACGCTCGCCGATGCCTGTCGCCGCGCCGGCGTCACCACGGCAGCGCCCTACAAACACTTCCGCGATCGAAGATGTTCAGAAATCAAACTGCGGGCTCAAGCGGGCTTGCTTGGCTAGAGGCGTCCCCGCACGACTACTTTCTCTCGAAACATCCTCACAATCTGGCCGCCCATCGGCTTGTCAAAATCAACGCTTGGGTCTTTATGGACGCCGCGCCATTCCGCCTCACCGCGCTGTAGTTTAATCCCGAAGTTGGAAAAGTTGAATGAAGAGTCTCTGGAGGGTGTGTGTTTTGGCGGCCGCTCTGATGTCAACTACACCAATTCAAAGCCACTCCGACAAAATCATATAATTCGAATTTGAAGTTTCGATTCCGGAAACTCCAACGAGCATCGCTTGGACGCGAGACGAAAAATACCTGGCATGGCGAGGTTTTTATACAGGCACAGTGTACGTATTGAATACTGTATCTCGCTCGATAATTTCGACCAAACACTCGTATGCCGGTGACGGTGAGTTAACATTCAGTCCCAACGGTGAATATCTCGCCGTCCATTCTGTCTCGGAGTTGGAGTTGTTAAAGACCGATGACTGGCAGTCAATCGCGCACGCGTCCGATCTTCCGTTTCCGTACGATGCATATGGAATCGCCTTCACGATGGCGCGGGATGCCTTGCGGATAGCGCTCTGGGGCCGCCGCTATTGGCGCTCCCACAACCCAAAGCCCCGCGTTCCGCGAGGCGCGCCCCGAAAATTCGACACCCAGCCAACCGGTGCCTGCTACATTACCAATGCGTCCTTTGCGACAGAAGTCGAGGTCCAATTTCGCCCGCGGTTGATAAAGCTGTCTGATAGTCTCTGCGTCTTTGCCCAACGCGCAAAGATATTGGCGCGACCTATACGTACCCTTGAAAAAAATTCATGACTGCCGCAAAAAATTCGCGTATTTCAGCGCGCCAATAAAACTGATCTACTAGTAGGTAAGTTTTTAGGAGATTTTTGACGGCAATCGGCGCTTAGAGAAAGCAGCGGTGGGGTATTTGAATTTCGAGATTCACTTGCTCCCATTCAGTGAAGCGAGGTTCGAATGCCAGAGGAACTTTCAGAACGCTATGGGCCGGCGGAAAGGCGCATCGTCAAGCAGCTTGTCGAAGCCGAACGGAAGGCTTTAGAGTTGCAGCCGGCGGAAGCCGAGTGTGAGTGCCGCGAAGGTATGTTTCCTGGCATGAGCCGGCGCGGTCTTCTCTTCGCTGGCGCAGCTATGAGCACCGCGCTCATCGGCGGCAATCGTGCTGTGGCCGATACCGCTAAAGCGCCGCCCGGCGCAATAGAGTATCCCGTGCAGCCGGATCCGACAAAGGAACAAGGCCGCCTCATCCTCGACGACGGCGGATATGGCTCGCGGTCACAGTTCGAGAACGAACTGCGCTGGCGCTATCCGACGGACAGCCTCGATTCCAGTTGGTCGATGACGCCGCTTGCAGCAGGTTTCGGCATCGTTACGCCGTCGGGCCTGCATTTCGAGCGGCATCACGGTGGTATCCCGAACATCGATCCGGATAAGCACAGCCTGATCGTGCATGGCATGGTCGACAAGCCTCTGCGCTTGACCATGCAGGACTTGAAGCGGATGCCGTCGTTCAGCCGCATCATGTTTATCGAATGTTCGGGCAACGGTCTGACAGAATGGGAAAAACCGACTCTTAAAACCGTGCAGGGCACGCATGGGCTGACGTCGACGGCGGAGTGGACCGGCGTGCTGCTGTCCACTGTCCTCAAGGAGGCCGGTGTTCAAGATGGCGCGGCGTGGATTCTTGCCGAAGGTGCGGATGCGGCGGTGATGACGCGTTCGGTGCCGATCGACAAGGCGATGGACGATGCCATTCTCGCCTATGCGCAGAACGGCGAGGCGCTGCGGCCCGAGCAAGGCTATCCGCTGCGTCTGCTTTTGCCGGGATACGAGGGTAATACGCATATCAAGTGGCTGCGTCGGCTCGAGATCAGCAACAAGCCGTTCATGACGCGTGAAGAGACGCTGAAATACACCGACCTCATGCCGAACGGCAAAGCG
>JAEWCT010000048.1 GCA_023390485.1 Pseudomonadota bacterium | reverse complement strand
GCGCACGAAGTACCAGGACGAATCGACGAACGTATCCATCGTGTCGGTTTCACGGAGCGCCGGCTCGCCGCAAATCGGGCAGTTGACGTGCTTCCACGTCGGATGCCGGTCGAGCGGATTGCCCGGCTTATCGAACGTCGCGTCTTCCGGCAGTTCGATCGGCAGATCTTTTTCCGGCACCGGAACAACGCCATGCGTCTTGCAGTGGATGATCGGGATCGGGCAGCCCCAATAGCGCTGCCGCGAGATGCCCCAATCTCTGAGCCTGTAATTGACTTTTCGCGTGCCCTGCGGCCGCGATCCGAGCGTCTGCTTTTCAAGGCGCTTCGCCGCTTCTTCGAAGGCCGCCGAGGTCGAAAGCCCATCGAGAAACCGCGAATTCATCAGCGTGCCGTCGTCCTCGTAGGCCTTGTTGGTCAGCTCGAATGTCTCAGCCTTTTCGCCCGGCGGCAGGATCACGGGCACCACGGGAAGATCGTAGCGGCGCGCGAAATCCATGTCGCGCTGGTCGCCGGACGGACAGCCGAAGATGGCGCCAGTGCCATACTCCATCAGCACGAAATTGGCGACGTAGACCGGCAGCTGCCAGCTGGCGTCGAACGGATGCACGGCGCGAATCCCGGTGTCGTAGCCGCGCTTTTCAGCGGATTCGATATCGGCGACGGAGGTGCCCATGCGCCGGCATTCTTCGCAGAACTCCGCGAGCTTCTGATCTTTTTCAGCGGCAGCCTTTGCTAGCGGATGGTCTGCCGCGACGGCAAGAAACGACGCGCCGAACAGCGTGTCGGGCCGCGTCGTATAGACTTCGAGCTCGTCGAAATCTTTGGGCGCCGTTTTCTTATCGAGAGCCCAGCGGACGAGCATGCCTTCCGAGCGGCCGATCCAGTTCGCCTGCATCAGGCGCACCTTCTCGGGCCAATTGACGAGCGTATCGAGGTCGCTCAACAACTCGTCGGCATAGTCGGTGATTTTGAAGAACCACTGAGTCAGTTCGCGTTGCTCGACGAGCGCGCCGGATCGCCAGCCGCGTCCGTCGATCACCTGCTCGTTGGCGAGAACCGTGTGGTCGACCGGATCCCAGTTGACCTTCGAGGACTTCCGGTAGGCAATGCCCTTTTTGAGGAAATCGAGAAACAGCTTCTGCTGATGCCTGTAGTAGCTCGGCGAGCAGGTCGCGATCTCGCGTGACCAGTCAAGTGACAGCCCCATCGATTTGAGCTGTCCGCGCATTGTGTCGATGTTGGCATAAGTCCACGTGCCGGGATGGACTTTGCGTTCCATCGCGGCGTTTTCCGCCGGCATGCCGAAGGCGTCCCAGCCCATCGGATGCAGCACGTTGAAGCCGCGAGCCCGCTTGTAGCGCGCGACGACGTCGCCCATCGCGTAGTTGCGGACATGGCCCATGTGGATGCGGCCCGACGGATACGGGAACATCTCGAGGACATAGGACTTGGGACGGCTGGGATCCTCGGAGGCGCGAAAGATCTCACCCTTCTCCCAGACGGACTGCCAGTGTTTTTCGCGCTCGGCCGCGTTGTAGCGTTCAGTGGCCATGGGGCCTTGGATCTCGTTCAAGAATTCGTGGAAAGCCGTAAAGAGCCCGAATGGTAAAGCCGGTCAAGTCGTTGGCGGCAGATTAGCGGTAGGCGGATTCGCCCCTGTTCATCATGTGCGCTTTTCGGTCATTTTCAAACATGACCGGCGTCTCGTGTTCAAGGGATGAACATGATCGCGGTATAATGTTCGAATTTTCACCATTTTTGAACATGACAACAAAATCATGTGCGTTCCGCGAACATGACCATGGCATCATGAGCAAAAATAAATAAAAATCGAACATGACAAAATCCACTAAATCGAAGACCCGCGGCTTCGCCAACCGGCCGGAACAGCCCTACAACGCCCTGCTCCCGTTGCCGCCTACAGCCGATCTCGAAACAAAGCCCATCCTGAAGCGATGCGTCGCCGCGCGAGTCGAGCTTGCATCGCTCAAGATCTCTGGTCGGCTCATCCCGGATCAATCCGTTCTCATTAATGCCATACCGATGCTTGAAGCGCGTGCAAGTTCCGAGATCGAGAACATCGTCACGACGAACGACTCGCTGTTTCGTGAAGCAAGCTTCGGCGACAGCAATCCCGTAAGCGATCCAGCGGCAAAAGAGGCTATGCGCTATCGAACCGCCCTGCATCAAGGGTTTCAGGCGCTATCGGAAAGACCTCTCACCACGCGGATCGCGGTCGACACATGCCGCACGGTCACCGGTACGGCGTTCGACGTGCGCGCCATACCGGGCACGACGCTCCGTAATGGCATAACCGGAGAAGTCATCTACACGCCGCCCGAAGGAGCCGAATTGATTCGGAACTTGCTCGCCAATTGGGAGCGCTACGTCAACGACGAGTCGGCAATCGATCCGCTCATTCGAATGGCAGTCCAGCACTATCAGTTCGAAGCCATCCATCCTTTCAGTGACGGCAACGGCCGCACGGGTAGAATTCTCAATCTGTTGTTTCTGGTTCAGACAGGGCTACTTGACAAACCGACGCTCTACCTCAGTCGTTACATTCTCAAAACGCGAAGTGAGTATTATGCCAACCTTGCGCGGGTGACACGAAACGGCGATTGGGAAAACTGGGTTCTCTATATTCTCTCCGCAATTGAAGAGACGGCGCGCTGGACGAACGCCAAGGTCGAGGCCATTCGAAGATTGATGGAAGAGGCAACGATCTTCATCCGAAGGGAAAAGCCCCGGATTTATTCGCGAGATCTCGTCGAAATCATCTTTTCGCAGCCCTACTGTCGTATCGAAAATCTGACGCAGGCTGGCATCGGCAACCGGGTGACGGTATCAAACTATCTAAAAGAACTTGTAGCAATCAGCGTGCTCATCGACGAGCGCGTATGGCGCGACAGAGTCTTCATCAATCGCAAATATCTCGATTTGCTGACGAGTGAAGAACATAGGTTTCCGCCATACACGGTCCCCGAAGGGCCTTTGGCCGACAAGAGCAAACAGAAATCATCGTAAAAGAGAACGGGCGACGCTGAGGTCGCCCGTTTAAACGGGAGTTGCGCCGTCAGTCGCTTAGCACGTATGCGCGCTGGCACCGGCTTCCGCAACGGTCTGATCCTGCACGCCGCTGCCGCCCGATACGCCGATGGCGCCGATGACGTTCCCCTTCGAATCCTTCAGCGGTATGCCGCCGGCGAAGATCATCACCCGGTCGTGGTTGGAGACATGGATGCCGAAGAACTGGTCGCCCGGTTGACTATTCTCGGCCAACTCCTTCGTCGAAATATTGAAGGCGCGTGACGTGAACGCCTTGTTGATCGCAATGTTGATCGATCCGAGCCACGCGCCGTCCATGCGAATGTGCGAAAGCAAGTTCGCGCCTTCGTCCACCACGGCAATGTTCATGGGTTGACCGATTTCCTTGGCCTTCTTTTCGGCAGCGTCGATGATACGGCGTGCATCGGCGAGTTTCAGCATTAGGGGATGCTCCTCAAGTTTCGGTCTGAATGAAGGGCGTAAAGTAGGCCGGCGGTTTAGGTAGGACCTTCCACGGGCCTTGTATATGGAATGGAAAACCCGTGCGAAATTGCGACACTTGTTCCTTGCGTGCCGGATTGTTTATGGAAGGGTTCGAGACCATCGAGGAACGCGCGTGCCAGACGACAATTACCAGGAAACCCCGGTCGACAGGTTAAAACACGTAAACGATGAAATCGTTGCCGCTGCGAAAGCCGCAGGACGTGTTGCCGATGGCATAGAACTCGTCGCCGTCTCCAAGACATTCGATGCCGAAGCTATTCTGCCTGTCATCGAAGCCGGCCAGCGCGTATTCGGTGAAAATCGCGTCCAGGAGGCCGAGCGCAAATGGCCGCCGCTGCGCGCCGAATTCCCGGACGTGAAGTTGCACCTCATCGGCCCGCTGCAATCCAACAAGGCGAAGGAGGCGGTCGCATTTTTCGATGCGATCCATACCATCGATCGCGAAAAGATCGCCCGCGCCGTCGCCGACGAGATGGCGAAGCAGGGCCGCTCGCTTGAGC
>JAEWCT010000367.1 GCA_023390485.1 Pseudomonadota bacterium | reverse complement strand
GCCATTGATTGAGTATGGCGTAATACAGCGCTTGGGCCCCGTCGGAGAGTTCCGCGAACCCGACTGCGGCAAGGCCGACGAATATCGCGCCCAAAAGAAATACGGCGCGCCGCTGCCATACGCGACGCGAGAAGCCAACATAGCGGTACCGGCGTAGCCGCAAGGCTCTGCGGCTGCGATTGTTCGTGCGTATTGGTCCGGATGTGTGCTGCACGAATACCGCAAGGTTCGATCTAGGCGAGTTTCTGCTGCAGGCCCTTGAGGGTCGCCACGGCGTCTGCTCCCGCGAAGAGGAACTGGTCGACGCCTGCTGCTTTGAGCGCGCTTTCCTTTTCGCCCGGCCGTCCCGCCATCAGGACGAATTTGGTGCCCGCGGCTTTCAATGCTTTCGCAACCGGTTCGGCGAGCGTCGCGTTGACGGCATCTGACGAGCAGATACATGCGGCGCTAGCGCCGGATTCGCGGAAGGCTTCGACGGCGTCTTCCGGAGTTTTGTAGCCGTCGCTCACGAGCGCGGTGATGCCGCCCGCGGCGAGGTAGTTCTTCGTCCAGGTCGTGCGGACGTTGTGATCGACGATTTCACCCATGCTGGCGAGAAACACTTCGTATCCGCCGTGAGCGTCGGCGGAATCACGCAGCGCTTCGAAGGCTTCGCCGAGGCGATGCGGCTTCAGCGGTGCCACTTCGATTGCGGCCTTGGCCGTCGGCGGGGATGGCGCGGACCAGGGTTCCGCGTGAACGCCGTCGTCGCCGAGCAGCGGGAAGGCATTGACACCCGTCAACTCCTGCCGGACCGTCGCGATCGATTTGGCGCGTGCTTCCGCGGTCGCCGCGATCGTCTCCTGGATGTAGCCCGACTGGAGGCTTGCGAGCAGGCCGCCGCGCGCTTCGATGTCCTGGAAGATTTCCCAGGCCTTCTTCGCGATGTCCTCGGTCAGGTTTTCGACGTACCAGGAGCCGCCCGCCGGGTCGTTGACGCGGCCGAGATTGCTTTCTTCCTGACAGACGATCTGGATGTTGCGAGCGACGCGGCGCGCAAAGGCATCGGGTTTGCCCAGTGCGAACGTGAAGGGAAGGACGACGATGGCGTCGGCGCCCCCGAGAGCCGCGCCTGCGCAAGCGATGGTGGTGCGCAGGATGTTGGTCCAAGGGTCGCGCTTCGCCATGATGCGATAGGACGTCGGGCAGTTCAGCGTGACGGCGGAGGCAGCGTCGCCAGCACCCGAAGCATCGGCGACGCGCCAGATCAGGCGGCGGGCGGCGCGCAGCTTCGCGATCGTTGCGAACTCGTCGATGTCCGCTGCGAGCGCGACGTTGATTTTCGGGAGGGCCTTGGCGGGCGGAACTCCGCCTTGCTCGGCGGCTCGCAGATAGGCGACGAGTGCGGAGAGCATGAAGGCGAGTTCCTGTGCCTCGCTCGCGCCGGCAACGTGCGCGACGACACCGTCGGCGGTCATGACTTGCACGCGCGGGCTCGCCTCGGTCGCATTTATCAAGGCGACGGCGCGTGCCAGCGCCGTGTCGACGGGCTCAGAAAGGCGGCCGCTCATCGCCAGCGTTCCGAGCGGATCGGCGCCGAACGAGCCCTGCCGTTCAGCCGCTTTGATGCCGCGCGCCTCCCATTCGGCATTGAGCGCCAGAGCAGCGTCGAAAAAGTTTTCCTGGGCGACGAGCACGATCGGGCAAACGTCGAGCAGGACTTCGTTGAGAGCCAAGGCGAAGGCTTCTTTTGTCGGCGGCAGGCCGTTGCCGCCGACCTGAAGGGCGATCGACGTGACGCCGCCGACGAGATCTTCCAGGATCGCGGCGTTGAGGGCCTTGGGATCCGTCTCGCTGTGGAACGTGCGGATATCCCAGCCGAGGCCGTCGCGGACGGGTTTCGTCCCGCGGGTGAAGGGGGCTGAGCCCGGAAGCGCGTTCACCGCGCTCTGGAGGGCGTCGCCGCGGGTATAGAGCGGGTTAATCTTGATGCCGTCGGCCGTGCGGGTGACGAGCCGCTTCTCGAAATCGGCGCCCTTCAACGCCTTATCGACCAGCCCGCGCCACTGCTCAGTGCTGGCGGCGGGAAAGTCTTCGGCGAGATGCAGTTCGGTCGTTGAGGTCGTCATACAACTGGGCTCCCACAGGCGAGAGGGCGTTACCGGCACGCCCGCTTTCCGATATACCGCTCAGGTGGCCGGTGCGAGTGTGAAATATTCTTGGCAGACCGGCCCAATTGCCGCGCTTCGAGGCCATATCGGGCCGGTTTGCTTCAGGCCGCGGCGCATGGCATCACCGGCCGGAGCGGCGCGAAACGAGTCGAGTTCGAGGATACGTGGAGGCGATATGACTGGAACGCACGGCGCAGACCGGGCTGGCGAGCCTGTCGCCGATCCTCGCGACTATGTGCAGGATGGGCTTATCCTCATCGGCGTCAGCAAGTCCGGCGCGGAGTTGAAGCCCGAATGCATCGAGCTTGCGCTCGCCAATCGTCACGGCCTCATCACGGGCGCAACGGGCACCGGCAAAACGGTGACGCTACAAGTCCTGGCGGAAGGATTTTCCGCGGCCGGCGTTCCCGTCTTTGCGGCCGATATCAAGGGCGATCTTTCGGGCATTGCGGAAAAGGGCAAGCCGTCGCCGAAGCTCGTCGAGCGGGCTGAAGAAATCGGGCTGACGCGATACGGCAATACATCGTTCCCGACTGCCTTCTGGGACATCTTCGGCGTCGACGGACATCCCGTGCGCGCGACCGTGCAGGAGATGGGTCCGCTGCTGCTTTCGCGCTTGATGGAGCTGACGGAGCCGCAAGAGGGCGTGCTGAATATCGCGTTCCGCTGGGCCGAAGATCAGCGCGCGGCGGGCGACGAGAAGATGACGATCCTCGATCTTAGGGATCTTCGGGCGGTCATCGACGAAATGGGCCAGAAGGCTTCGACGCTCAGAAGCAAATATGGCCATGTGGCGCCGGCGACGGTCGGCGTCATTCAGCGCCGGCTTCTGGTTCTCGAAGAGCAGGGCGCCGCTAAATTCTTCGGCGAGCCGGCGCTCGACATCCTGGACTTTCTCAAGGTGCAGCCGGACGGGCGAGGCGTGGTGAACGTTCTCGCGGCTGAGAAGCTGATGAATACGCCGCGCCTCTACGCGCCGTTCCTGCTCTGGCTGCTGCCGGAGCTGTTCGAGAAGCTTCCCGAGGTTGGCGATCTCGACAAGCCGAAGCTCGTATTCCTGTTCGACGAGGCGCATCTGCTTTTCAACGACGCGCCGAAGGCGGTGCTCGAGCAGATCGAGCGCGTCACGCGGCTCATCCGTTCGAAGGGCGTCGGCGTCTATTATGTGACGCAGAGCCCGGGCGACGTGCCCGATCGCGTTTCGGCACAGCTCGGCAACCGCATTCAACATGCGCTTCGCGCCTTCACACCGAAGGAGCAGAAGGCCATTCGCGCAGCGGCGCAGACGTTCCGTCCCAATCCCGAAATCGACACCGAGCGCGCCATTCAGGAACTGAAGGTCGGCGAAGCGCTGGTCTCGCTTCTGCACGGTAAAGGCGAACCGTCGATGGTGGAGCGGACGCTCATCCGGCCGCCGATGTCGCGCGTCGGACCGCTGACGCCGGAAGAGCGGAAGGCCATCATTCAAAGCGATGGCGATAACCTGCAGAAATACGGGAAGGAACTGGACCGCGAATCGGCGCACGAGCGGCTGCAATCGCGAAATACGGTCGTCGGACAATTAAAGCAGAGGCTTTCATCGTTCTCAAACATTCTCCGCGGCAAGGGATGAACGGGGGACGACGGCGGCTATCCGTTGAATGTAACGGATAAAACCATTAGCTTTTGTGGGAGAATCGCGCGGCAGCTCCTGCCGCTGAGGAGAACGATATGGGTTACTTCCGCTTCCGCAAGACGATCAGCATTCTGCCCGGCGTTCGCATCAATCTCAGCAAGACGGGTGTCAGCGGCAGCCTCGGCGGCCATGGCGCGACGGTCAACGTCGGCAAGAACGGCGAGCAGGTCACGCTCGGCATTCCGGGCACAGGCCTCAGCTATCGCACGCCGCTGAGCACGACGCTGTTCGTCGGGTTGATACTGGTCGCGATCATCGTCGGCGTCGCCTATCTGATTTCACCGACGATGGTGAAGGCGCTGCTGCATTGGTGGCAGCCACACTGGTTCTGATCGCAACGATCACGGACTATATTATTGGGCGCCGGGCTAGCCGCCGGGCGCCTTTGCTTTTTGATGGCGATGACGGTCGGCGATTCCGTTCAGCCGCTGCCGGGCGCGGCGACGGAGGATGTCTGTTCCCTGTCGGGAGACGGCAGAACCGGAGCTTGTCCGGGTGGCGATTTCATCCAGACATTCTTGCGGCCTTCGGAGAAGCCTTCTTCATAGAGGGCCGCCTGATACTTCGGATCGTAAATCTGTTTCGTCTGCATATGGAACGAGGGTGGCACGGCCATGAAATTGAAGTCTGCCCCGCCATCGTGTGCGATCCGATAGATCTTATAAAGCTCGCCCTGATTTTGGCTCTTGATCAACGTTGAGATCGATCGGGCGGCAATCTGCAACGTCGTCGGCTTGACGACTTCCTGGTCCGGCGTCGCCTTGCCGTTCTTGATGATGAAATAGCGGCGCAGCGGCGGGTTCGGATAAAGCGAGTCGAAGGCGCTGAGCGGAGCTTCGACCGGGCTCACAAAAACTTCTCGCGTCGTGCCGCCGTCAACGTGCAACTCGTCGTAGTTTTGCCCACCCGCCTCGACCTCGATCTTGACGGGCGGAAAGGCCGCCGGGATGGCGGCGGATGCGAGGATGACTTTGCGGAAAAGCTGCGTGGCTTCGGGGCTGCGGTTGAGCGCGATTTCACCCATGTTCCAAACGACCGGGCGCTGGGCGTCGAGATTCGTTGTCAGCACGAGGAGGACGCGGCCGCGCTCGTACTGGGCTGCGACCCTGTCGAGGAAGCGCCGGTCGATGTATTGCGCGATCAGGCCCTCAAGCGGCGCGGTGCTCGCGAGGGCAGGTCCGCCGAACAGGCCTGAGAAGATTTCCGGCGTGACGACCTCGTCTTGCTTGTATTGGGTCCAGATGGTGTGGAGTGAATCGTCTTCCGACGGTCCGAGGAACGCGAAGGGGGCGATGATGGCGCCGGCGCTGACGCCGGTTACGACCTGGAATTCCGGACGGTCGCCGCGCTTCGACCAGCCCGCAAGGACGCCAGCGCCGAAGGCGCCGTCCGATCCGCCTCCCGACAGCGCCAGCGTTTCGATGACCTTTCGGCCATCCCGCATTTTGGCAGTCTGCCCGATTGGCGGCATGTGTGCCGTGCGGCGGCGGATTTCTGCGATGGGATTGCGGGGCACTTCGTCCGCCCAGAAGCGAACGCCGGGCATGCCAGGGATCTCGGCGGTCTCGGCCAATTTGGCGCTGCTGATGCCGTTGCGGGGCATCGTGGCCGCGCAGCCGGATACGGCAAGCGCTGCGACCAGCATCAGCCCGACATGAAGCCTCGGCCTTGCCACGCTAAACAACCCCCGACGACATCCCAAGCCCCAGATACAGCTTACGGTTTACGGCACCGTCAAGGCTGCTGCAATGCCGCAAAAGGCTCAGTCTGACCATAAAAACGCGATTCACCAAATATTTGGCTGCCCAAACGCCATGCAGGCCGGGGAATTCAGGAATTCCTTGTCCAGTCATCACAGCCACGCAATTCGATTTCCGCGCGGGTGTGATGGTAGGCGGTTTCCATGATTTCACGGTGACGGCGCCAATCGAGCGCGCCCATGTCGGC
>JAEWCT010000344.1 GCA_023390485.1 Pseudomonadota bacterium | reverse complement strand
GCGCAACCCACAGCCGCTTGATTTCCGCGATCGGGCCGCCGCCGCTGCCCTTCAGTCCGACGCAGCCGATCGGCAGGCCGTCCGACATTGCGACGAGGAATGCGCCGCGCGAGCGGATCATGTCCGCCGCTTCCGGATCGCGGGACAGCGAGACGTCGAAGCCATTCGCGAAGCGACGCGCGAGCTCGGCATAATATTCGCCGAGGCAATATCTGGCATCGTCGCTTCTCGGGTCCATTTCCTCGAGCACAATGCGGCCGCGGCCGAGCGCGGAAGCGACAAGGTCCATCGCGCGCAAAAGTTCTTCCGGGCGGGAATGGCGCGCCAGGAAGTCTTGTGCCTGGGCATTGGAGAGCGCTTCATAGGCGCGGAATTCAGAACGTCCGGCCTTGGTCAACCGGGCGACGCGGCGGCGCGCATCGTCAGGATGCGGCACGGTCTCGATCAGGCCTTCGTCCTCCAGTCCGCGCAGCAGCCGGCTCATCAGACCGGAGTCGAGGCCGAGATAGTCGCGGATCGCCGCGACATCCGACTGCCCATGCCCGATCGCATTGAGCACGCGAGCGCTGCCGAGCGGGCGGCCGCGCCCGAGAAAGGAGGTGTCGAGGGCGCCTACTTCGCTCGTGACAGCACGGTTGAAGCGGCGTACGCGCGCGATGGAGTCGAACGGCATAATGTCTGACTTTAGTCAGATAAATCGTCCTGTCAACCGGGCGGGGATTTCGGATGACGTCCTGCGCGTTGCTCTATCCGGGTCCGAAATCCCGTCCTCACGTTCGTCGCGGTCACACCGGCTTTATGCCGGCCTTTGCAATCACGTCACGCCACTTCGGGACTTCGTTCTCGATGCGCTTTCTCATGCCGTCGGGTCCGTTGGCGATGACCTCGAAGCCATCATTGCGTAACTGCTCGGCGATCTTCGGCGTCTTCAGGATTCCGATCGACGCGGTCGAAAGCAATTCGATGATGTCTGCTGGTGTTTTTGCTGGCGCAAGAAAACCCTGAAACGTGTCCGAGACGAAATCCTTGTAGCCAAGCTCGACCATGGTCGGCACGTCGGGCAGATCGGACCAGCGATGCGCGCCCGTCACGGCCAGCGCCTTGAGCGCGCCTGACTTGATATGCGGCTGCGCCGGCGGCAGCGCCGCAAAAGCGACCTGTGTCGTTCCGGCAAGGATGGCCTGGATCGCAGGCCCTGCGCCCGAGAATGGCACATGGGTCAGATTGACCCCGCCGACGATCTTGAAGAGTTCGCCTGACAAATGCGGGGTCGTTCCGATGCCGGGGCTCGCATAGTTCAGTTCGTTCGGATTGGCCTTGGCACGCGAGACGAGATCGGCGACCGAATTCACCCCGAGATCGGGGGACACCAGCATCACGTTTGGCGAGGTGCCGAGTTCGGCGATGGGCGCAAAATCCTTGTACGGATCATATGGGATTTTGGCATAGAGCCCGGGATTGACGACATAGGCGCTCGAGGTGACGAGCAGCGTGTAGCCGTCAGCCTCCGCATGGGCGGCAATCCCGATGCCGATATTGCCGCCCGCGCCGGGACGATTCTCAACCACCGCCGTGCTGCCGATCGCCTGGCCGAGGTGGAGTGCGAGGACGCGTGCGATGATGTCCGTCGGCCCCGCCGGCGCGAATGGCACGATGATCTTGATCGCGCGATCGGGATAGCTCCCCGCAGTGGCCGGTTCTGGTCTGAGGCTTGCCCCTGCTGCCACCGCTCCGATCAACGCTCCGCCGGCGCGCAAGATTTCCCGGCGCGACCGGTGCGTCTGTTTCCTCTCCTGCATTTTTCTTTTCCTGTTCTGTCCCTGAAGCGGGATGACTTTTCTTCAACGCTCTACATGTCGAACACCGCGACAGCGCGGATCGGCGAGGCCGTGCCTTCGCGCCACTTCATCGGCAGGCCGATGAAGGTGAACTGTCCCTTGCCGAGCAGCGCTTCGAGATTGCAAAGGCTTTCGATGTGGGTGATGTCCAGATCGAGACACGTCTTGTGCACCAGCAGATTGACGTCGCTGTCGGGTCCCGGTCGCATCGAATCGATGCCGAAATGCACGATTCCCTGACTGGCGAGCCACTCCGTGGCGGCGACGTTTACACCGGGATTGTCGGTCGAATAGGCCTTGCGCGGAAAGGTACGTTCGTGATGACCCGTGCACAGCAGCACCGTGCCGCCTTTCGGTATGCCGACGCCGGATTTCTTCACTGCGGTCTCCAGATCAGCGGGCGAGATTTCGGCGCGCGGCACGATGTGCCGGAGGTCGAGGCAGATGCCCGGCACAATGCATTTTTCCAAAGGGTACTGATCGATCGATACTCCTCGCGGCCCGAAATGCCGCGGTGCGTCAATATGGGTTCCGCCATGATCGGCCATCGAAATGAACATCGACGACAGTCCATGCACATTCCCGGACTCGGCCAAGGCTTCGTCATGGTTCTTCCACATGCCGTGTATGATCGGCGGATGGCCGGGATAGCTCGGTGTGCGATGATAGAGTTCGCGGCTGAGATCGACGATTTTCATGAGGTGCACTTTCCTGAGTGGGAACCGAGGACGAGCGGCATGCCTGCATGGCCGGGTGAATGTGCTGATCCTCGACGTTGCACGTCGTCGATGCATGCGACGGCGTGCCTTGGTCCAGCCATCCTATGTTTGGTGAAGGCGTCCCTCAACCTGTCGTTACAATTCGAACGAATCGGGAAGCGGCGGCGCGTTAACCTCATCCATTTACAATCCGTAAACACCTCCAGGCGCAGCTTTCGCGCGGAGGTGCTGCGATGCTCATCTACCCCGTACCGGTCGAAGTGACGAAAGCGAGGGTTCAGCTTCTCGCCCATCAGATGGAAAAAGCTCCGCCGCGTATCATCAACGAAGCCGTCCTTGACGTGTTCGCGGCCAAGAACAAGGTCGAGCGCGACGCCGTCGCCGTCGACATCAAGGCGTAGGGCGCGCAGACGTCCTCCGATATCGTGGAGCGCATGCTGCCTTGCACGCGCGCACGAGTCCTGTGCAGGCGCCTCGCCTCCGCAGTGACAAAAAGCCGCCCTCGCATTGCGCCGATGCAGTCCCTTGTAGGCAACCGCGGCGCGGACCTATCGGAGCGCTCGGGCGTTGATGGCAGGCCATTCCAGGGATGGTGGCGCCACTGTCTTACCGTGAGGTCACGCGCATGAAGCGGCAGTTCATCATGGCTGTCGGCGGGCTCACCATTCTGCTGGCCTCATTTGCGTCCGCGGCCGCGCAGGGCGCGGATGCGTCGGGGCAGCAGCTCTTCAACAATGCCTGCCGGACCTGTCACACCACCAAGGACGGCGACAATCGTGTCGGCCCTCATCTGCACAACGTCATCGGTCGGAAGGCCGGCTCGCTGCCGAACTATCGCTACTCGGAGGCGATGCAATCGGCGGACTTTGTGTGGGACGAAGACAAGCTCGGACGCTTCATCGAACATCCGGACGCGCTGGTGCCGGG
>JAEWCT010000039.1 GCA_023390485.1 Pseudomonadota bacterium | reverse complement strand
GGCTCGAACCGGACAGTCTCGATTTCCGCGGGGCGCTGCGCATCGTCGGCGCGTGCAGCGGCAAGCGCGCGCTCGCGTGCGGCGCGCTCCTCGTTCGAGAGGACGCGGCCGGGCGATCGCTCGCTCGGAGCTGGCTGAGGATGGCTCGGCTGCGGTGCGACGCGCGCCGGAGCGGGCTTTTCGATCGTGACCGTTGCGGCGGCTGGCGCATTCGCCGGCTCGCCTTCGCCGCCAAGCTTTCTCGTCTTCTTCTTCTCGACCACGACGGATTTGGAGCGACCGTGGCTGAAGTTCTGCCGCACATGGCCAGACTCGACCGTTCGCTGCAGCGACAGCGGCTTGCGCGCTCCGACCCGGATGGTCTTATCGGTCTGGTCGTTCGAATCCGTCATGCGTTATCCGTTCAGCCTTCAGCTAGATAGTTCAGAAAATTCGTCGCCAGCCACCTGCGTGGCCTCAATCACAGAAGACCGGTAGCGCAGAAGCCGCTCCGCTTCCTCCAGAAACCGATCCGACAGTCCTCCGGGTGTGAGGGCAGCATGTACCACACTTCCGCGCCCAATGGCCAAGCTCATTTGCGCAATGGTCAGAACATCGACGATTGCCGCAGGAGCGCCCCGGCTGGCCTGAATGGCCTTGTATTTCCGATCAATTTTCGTGCGTCCGTCCAAGGCCGCATCGGAGCCATGGAGTACTGCTCTTACCGGCCCCTTCTCAAGAGCCGCGAAAATTTTCTCAAATCCAGCAATTACGAGGCCCGCCTTATTGGCGAGCGATAATGTTCCAGCTACGCGCTTAACGATAAGGTCATCCACGCGTTCTGCAAGGTCTGCGGGGGCTTCGGCCTTAACTTTAAGGCTTTTTGCAAAGGCGTGTGTCGCCACCGCCTTTTCGACTAGACGCCGGTCGCAACCGACCCAGACGCCGCGGCCCGGCAAGCGCCGGTCGAGATCGGGGACGATAATGCCCTCCGGCGACAAAGCGAAGCGGATCAGATTTTCCGGATCAAGCGTCCGCCGCGTGACGGCGCACAGCCGCTCGGAACCCGGAGCGGAGCCTGGCTCCGTCCGATCCCGCGTAGGCCGATTTTGCCGTTTCACCATCACGCGCTTTTGTTGCCTTCCGGGTCATTCCCGTCAGCCTTCGGCGCCGGCGCTGCCGGTCTCGGCAGCTTCGGTTTCGTCGGTTGCGGGCTTTTCGATATCTTCAGCTTTGATCCAGCCGGCGTGGACGCGCGCGGCCATAATCATGTTTTCAACGTCCGTCCGCGACAGTTCGAAGCCGTCGAGGAAGCCCTTGTGACGCTGGGCGTCACTGTCTTTTTCCTTGTCTTTCTTGCGTTCGGTCCAACCGATCAGCTCATCGGTCGCGCAATCGGCGAAATCTTCGACGGTTTTGACGCCGTTTTCGCCGAGGGCGACCATCATTGCGGTTGTGATGCCGGGGATCTCGGCCAGCTCGTCGGCAACGCCAAGCTCGCGCCGCTTGGCATCACGTTCTGCTTCCTGCTGCTCGAGATATTCGCGCGCACGGCTCTGGATCTGCTCGGCCGTGTTCTCGTCGAAGCCTTCGATATGGGCAATTTCCGCGATATCGACGTATGCGACTTCCTCGATCGTCGCGAAGCCTTCGGAGACGAGAAGCTGGGCGATGACCTCGTCGACATCGAGCGAATCCATGAGGAGCTGCGTGCGCTCGGAGAATTCCTTCTGGCGGCGTTCGCTTTCTTCCTGCTCGGTCAGAATGTCGATGTCCCAGCCGGTCAGCTGCGAGGCAAGGCGCACGTTCTGGCCGCGGCGGCCGATGGCGAGCGACAGCTGCGCTTCGGGAACGACGACCTCGATGCGGTTTGAATCTTCGTCGAGCACGACCTTGGTGACTTCAGCAGGCGCTAGCGCGTTGACGATGAAGCTCGCGGCGTCCGGGTTCCACTGAATGATGTCGACCTTTTCGCCCTGCAGTTCGTTCACAACAGCCTGCACGCGTGCGCCGCGCATACCGACGCAGGCGCCGACCGGATCGATGGAGGAATCCTTCGAAATCACCGCGATTTTTGCGCGGCTTCCCGGATCGCGCGCCACCGACTTGATCTCCACGACGCCGTCGTAGATTTCGGGAACTTCAGCGCGGAACAGCATCGACATGAACTCGGGCCGGGCGCGCGTCAGAAAGATTTGCGGGCCGCGCTGCTCGCGGCGAACTTCGTAGATGTAGGCGCGGATGCGGTCGCCGAGGCGGACGTTTTCGCGCGGGATCATCTCATCACGGCGTATGATGCCTTCGGCGCGGCCGAGATCGACGATGACGTTGCCGTATTCGACGCGCTTCACGGTGCCGTTGATGACGTCGCCGGTGCGGTCCTTGAATTCGGAGAACTGGCGGTCACGTTCGGCCTCGCGAACCTTCTGGACGATGACTTGCTTGGCGTTCTGCGCGGCGACGCGGCCGAATTCCAAAGGAGGCAGCGTTTCGGCGATCATGTCGCCGGCCTTGGCGTCGGGGTTGCGCTTTTTGGCGTCTTCGACGGTAATCTGTGTCGCATCGTTCTCGACTTCATCGACGACGGCGAGGACGCGCGTCAGCTTCGCTTCGCCCGTCTTCGGATCGATCTCGCAGCGGATGTCGTTCTCGGCTCCATAGCGCGACTTCGCAGCCTTCTGAATGGCGTCTTCCATCGCCTCGATGACAATCTTCTTGTCGATCGTCTTTTCGCGCGCGACGGCGTCTGCAATTTGCAGAAGCTCGAGCCGGTTGGCACTGATGCCTGCCATGGCCATAGGGTCAATCCTCCAGATCGTCTTCGTCGAGTTCGGCGCCGTCGCCGGGCCGGGTGGAATGGCGCTCTTTGGCGCGTTGTAGTGCTTCGCGAATGAGTTCGTCGGTCAGCACGAGCTTGGCGTCGGCGATCAGATGGACCGGCAGGCCGAGGTGCTGAACGCCATGCTCGCCGGTATCGGCTTTGATGCGCACTTCGCCGTCCTCGAAACCTTCGAGCACGCCTTTGAACCGCTTGCGGCCGTCGATCGGCTCGTTCAATTCGATCTTCGCTTCGTGTCCCGACCAATCCTCGAAATCGCTCGGGCGAACAAGTGGACGGTCGATGCCGGGAGACGACACTTCAAGGCGATAGGCGCCAGAGACCGGATCGGCGACATCGAGCACGGGCGAAACGGCTTTCGAAATCGTTTCGCAATCATCGACCGTGATCGAACCGTCAGGACGTTCCGCCATCAGCTGGACGATGCGATCGCGGCCGTCGCCCTGGATCTTCACGCGCACCAGCCGGAAACCCAGATCTTCGAGCGTCGGCTCGACGACGGCTGCAACGTCGGCAGCAAGACCGGTCTCGCGCAAAAAGCGGCTCGTGCCGGAACCCTGTTCCGACGGCGAAGCCGTGTCGTTGGCGATGGTGTCCTGCAAGGGCGTTCCTGTGTTTAAAGTTCGTTCGGAGCGGGCCTTGCGGTCCACTCTCTATCGGATCGTCGTTTTATTGGAATAGACGCTAAATAGGCGAGATTTGCCTTCCGCGCAAGGCTCGGTCGCGGCTATTGCCGCAGAAACCGGAAATAATAGCGCCGGCGGCCCTCGCGGACGGCCTTCGCCTCGTAGCGTGTTTCCGGCCAGTCGCTCGGGCGCTCGCGCCAGTCGGCCGGGCTTGATGCCTGCCAGGAAAAGGCCGGTTCTCCGCTAAATGCTTCAAGCATCGTGCGAGCATAATCGCCGATATCCGTGCCGATGCGGAGTTCTGCGCCCGGCCGCATGACGCGCGCCAGGAGCTTCAGCAAGGAAGAATTAACCAGCCGGCGCTTTCGGTGCTTTCGCTTCGGCCAGGGGTCGGGAAAGAGGATGAAGGCGCGATCGACGGAGTTCGGCGTCATCGCTTTCAGAATTCCGCGCACGTCATCCATATGAACGCGGATGTTTTGCAG
>JAEWCT010000245.1 GCA_023390485.1 Pseudomonadota bacterium | reverse complement strand
GGGATTGACCGGGTCGAGCCGCGTCTCGGATTCATCGAGAGACGGCGGTGCTATGCCGTTCTCGGACATCATCACCGAGTAGACGCTCGCGGTGCTGGCGTAGATCAGCCGGGCATTGAGCGGTTTGCGCCGCGCGAAATGAAGAAGGTCGAGGCAGTTGTTGGCGAGGGCGCCGTCGGGATCACTGAGCGACATCGGAACGCTCGAATGCCCTGCGAACCACAGGATGACATTGAAATCGGCGAGATCCGCTATCGTCAGTTCCTGATAGCGGCAGCGCATGGCGTTCGGTACGCCCGCGAGGCGATCGACGTTCTGGTCGCAGACCGAAACGTCAAGTCCGGCCTGTACAAGAGCCGGCAACAGGTAGCTGCCTACGTAGCCGTGGCCGACAAGAAGTATTTTCACCGCGCCCCCCAAAGATCGCACAGTGACTGATCTGTTTCAGGTTTGCCTTGCGCGTGCCTTGTGACGATGGCCGGGGCGCGGGCGCCTTTGTCTTCCGACGGCGTGCAGATTATCGGGGACCTGCGCCAACCAGCTCCAGAAACGCCAATTCGGCCTGGCTGATGTAGCGCTCCTTGTGATGCAGCACATGGAAGGAGCGGTGAGGCAGGGGAAATTCCGGTGAAACGAGCCTGCCCGAAAGCAGCGCAGATTCTGCGACCAGATTTGAAATGGCCGTCACTCCGACCCCGGCTTCCACCGCGACGCACACGGCCTCGTTCGACGGCATCTCGAACGCGATGTCGAGATCGGCCAAAGTCATCGAAAACGACTTCAGAGCTTCTTCGAATTCGGTCCTTGTCCCTGACCCCTGCTCCCGCAAAACCCACCGAGTCGAAAGCAAATCAGAGGCCTCAAGCTCGGGTTTCGAAGCCAGCGCGTGCGCCGGTCCAACAACAATGATCAGCCTGTCGCCTTCGATACTGCGAACGGAGAGGTGAGGATCGTCGATTGCGCCTTCGACGAAGCCGATGTGGGCCGTGCCTTCATGGGTCGCTGTTGCTACTTGCTGTGTGTTGCCTGCGCTGACCTTCAGCTTGATGTCGGGATATCGCTGATGAAACGTCGCGAGAAAGGGCGGAAGCCAATAGTTGATGATGGTCTGGCTGGCGAAGATAGACAGTGTGCCACGCTTCATTCCGGACAGATCCTGCAGAACCTTTTCAGCCGTTGCAGCATGCAAAAGCACGCCTCGCGCTTCGGCGAGAAATGTGCGGCCGGCGTCCGTCAACTCGATGCGTCGTCCAACCCGATCGAACAACTTTACCGCGTAGCGGTCTTCGAGCGCTGCGATCGCCGAACTCGCCGCCGATTGTGTAATGTTGATCTCCTGGGCAGCTTGCGTCACATGCTGGCGCTCCGCTACGGCAACGAAGATCCGCAACTGATCGAGGGTCATATGTGGTCCTCTTCACGTCCAAGCCACGGCTTTGATTAGGGCCAGGCTGAAACTTGCAATAAACAATGAAGACGCGGCGCCAAGCATAAGCGGCTTCAAGCCCTTCGCCTTCAGCTTCGAGATGTCGGTCTCAAGGCCCATCGCCGCGAGCGATATGGACAGCAAGACTGTTGTCAGCGGCACGAGCACCTCCTTGGCTTCGGTCGGAATGTCGATGAGGCTGTTCAATGCCACCAGCGCGATAAAACCGACGAGAAACCAGGGCATCGGCACCTTTTCCGTGGCGCTTGCCGTTGCACGGGAGCTCTTGCGTCGCGCTGCGAGAACGCCGAGGGCAATCACCGTCGGCGCGAGCAGCATTACGCGGCTCAGTTTGGCGATGGTGCCATACTCGCCGGACGACTGGCCGTCCTGAAATGACGCTGCGACGACCTGGGCGATCTCGTGAATTGAAGCGCCAGTCCATAGACCGAAGGCATGCGGATCGAGGTGAAGCAAGCCGGGCAGGACCGGATATGCAAACATTGCGACTGAGCCAAAGATCGTTACGCAAGCGACGGCATACGCGACGTCTTCGTCGTGTCCTCTGGTGACGGTGTTTGTCGCGATGACGGCAGAGGCACCGCAAATCGACGTTCCGGCCGCGATGAGCTCAGTCAGCCTGCGTTCAACGCCGAGTATGCGGCCAAACCAGGTCGTAAACGCGAATGTCGCGAGGAGGGTCACAACGATAATTGCAAATCCGCGCGGGCCGACCTCAACGATCTGTTGGGCGGTCAACTGCAAGCCGAGCAAGATAATCGCGAAGCGAAGGATGCGTCGAAGCGAGAATGTGACGCCTGCCTTCGCTCGCAGGGGGGTGCCGATGATATTGTGAAAGGCCATGCCAATGACGATCGCGAGGATCATCGGACTGAAGTTTGCGACACCCGGAACTTCGCGAAGAGCGAACGCCAGACCGGCGATCGTTATCGTCAGCAAAAGGCCCGGCCAGATGCCTTGTGCATAGGACGAGGGCATATGGTTCTGGGACGGGGTAGCGACTGGGCGTCCAAAATGCTGCTCTGACTTCTCGGATCGGGTGTTTTCCACAGGCGACGGCACAATTTGCTCCTCCAATGCTATTTTTTAGCATGGAGCGCCTATCCTGTCCGTTCCAACGCAAATTACTACTTGTATCAATCGATTTTACTGATCATTTGGTGCCTCGCACGGAGCTGTTGAACGGAGCGGCAACGCGTTCAGGCGTGCACATGCCGGCCGGCCGCAGCGGTGCAGCCTGCCCCCAGCCCGCACGGGGCATCGCCGCTGACCTCGAATTGGAAGGTCGCGTGGCGGATCTCGAATTCGTCGTGCAGCATTTTCGTCGCCGTTTCGATGAACGCATCGCCCGGATGGCCCTCGGGCATGACGAGATGGCAGGTGAGCGCCGTTTCGGTCGTGCTCATCGGCCAGATGTGAAGATCATGGATGCTGACAACGCCGGGCAGCTTCAGGAGACGCGTCTCAACGCTCGCAACGTCGATGGCAACCGGCACGCCCTGCATCGCCAGGCGCATGGAATCCTTCAGGAGTCCCCAGGTGCTCCAGACGATCACGACGGCGATGATGAGACTGACGACGGGGTCGAGCCAATTCCAGCCGGTGAGCACGAGGGCGCCGCCCGCAATGACGACACCCAGCGAGACGCCCGCATCGGCCATCATGTGTAGATACGCGCCCCGGATATTGACGTCGCGTTCGCTGCCCGAGACGAAAAGCAACGCGGTGAAGCCGTTGATGACGATACCGACCGCAGCGACGACGATCATCATGCCAGCTGCAACCGGCGCCGGTTCGATCAGGCGCTGGATCGCTTCAAGGACAATGGCGCCGACGGCTACGAGAAGCAGGACCGCGTTGGCGAGCGCGGCCAATATCGTCGATGATCCGAAACCGTAGGTGAAGCGTGGCGTGGGACGGCGCTTCGCGAGCGCGCGCGC
>JAEWCT010000243.1 GCA_023390485.1 Pseudomonadota bacterium | reverse complement strand
GCGTCAGACGGCGCCTCGGCCACCACTTAGCGTCCTTCTTTCGCCCGGTTGAAGCTCGTCAGCTGGCCGCGGCTTTGCGGTCCGCGAGGCGGCGCTCGACGCCGGCCACGATGGCTTTGCGAATGTCGTCGGTTCGCTTAACGGACGCCGCAACAGGTACGTGCTGGGCTTCCGCGAACGCCCGGAGACTTTCCGCCGATTTGATTTCCTGAAGGCGCGTCATCAGGCCTTCGCGGCCGTGCTTCGCAAGGGTCACAAGCGCGGAGAAGCGATAGGGATTGAAATTCTCGGCCCGGTCGTGCCGCTCGTTCGACTCGGCCGGGGTCGCGGCTTCGGCTGCCAAGGGGGCTTCGACCGGTAGCTCTTCCGGCATCTCGCGAACGAGCATCCGGTTGACGGCCTTCGTCAGCGCGGCCGCGAGCCGGTCCACCGCTTCGCCCTCGAGCGTTGTCTCGCGCCGGATATGGGCGCGGAAGAACATCGCCATTTCATCGCCGGGCCAGAGCTGTTTGCCTTTGCTCATGATCGACGTCTTCTCGCCTGCAACAGTTAAGAAACGGATACTTTGTTCTTCTTCTTCGCCGCGACGGTTTCAACCAGACGGGCGATCTCCTGGTGAAGCTCTTTGACGTCGCCGGCAGCGTCGGAATACTTGACGTCGATCGATCGGAGCTGGCCGATGTAGTCGAAGGCGTTGGCGATGCCGTTGCGTTGCGGCAGGAACGTCTCGAGCACCGGATGCACGAGGCTTATTTCCTCGATCATCATATAGTCCCGGTCGTCATTGCGCACGTAGTTCGCGAGACAGACATAACGCCTGTCCTCCGTGGGCATCGCGGCAAGATCGTCGAGATTGCGCGTGTCTTCGATCAGCATCGCGACGCGGTCGACGGCGAGCTGGGAAACGTAGTCCGGGCGGAAGGGGACGATAACCTTGTCGGCCGTCTTGAGGGCGGCGAGGGCGGCAAACGAGAGGCCCGGCGCGCAGTCGAGAATGACGACGTCATAGTCGCCTTCGAAGCGGCGGATGAGGCTTTCCATACGGCCGCGGACGCGATTCGCGACGACCTCCGGGACGTTGCTCTGGCTCGCCTGCTTCAGGTAGAGCTCGCCCTGGATGTCCTCGAGGAGCAGGGAACCGGGGACAAGCGAAATCGGGGCCGGCTTGCCATTTGCGATCGAAACATCGCCGACGTTCTTGGCGACGTAATCGCGGGCATTGGCCGGAATGCCGTCGAACAGGTCGTAGAAGTAATCGGCGATGGTTTTGCCGGCTTTGCGGGCTTCGTTCCAGCCTTGACCGCCCATCAGGATGAGCGATGCGTTGCATTGGGAATCGAGGTCGATCAACAGGACGCGTTTGCCCCCGTGAACGGCAAGCCCGTGAGCCAGCATCACTGCGACAGTAGATTTGCCGACGCCACCCTTACGGTTAGCGACCGCTAGAAAGACTGCCATAATCGATACCCCTCGGATTGCGCCCGCTAAACGACTTTGCCCCTGAAGCGTGCGCTACATCAATAGCCGACCTATGGGCCGATTCCGTGACTCGAGCCAACCTGTGTCTCAAAATCTCATAATGTGGAAAGAAGGTGCGAAGTCCGTGCAACCCCGAGTGGAATCCGGTGTAACATTTGCGTCAATTCAGCCAACGGCATGGAATGCAGGTGCTGGCTCGGGCATCTATGGTCTCCAAGGGGATGGAAAATCACGCCGGCCGTAATCGGACGACGTGTTTTGCCGCTGTTTTGGGATTGCCGGTTCGAGCGCGCTGCGCGTATGGGCTGATCCGCACGACGGGAGGTTAGCATGGTACGGCGCTATTTCGGGACGGACGGCATTCGCGGGCTCGCCAACAGGCATCCGATGACATCGGAAATTGCGCTGAAGGTCGGGATGGCCGCCGGGACCGTCTTCCGGTCGGGTACGCACCGCCACCGTGTTGTCATCGGCAAGGACACGCGGCTTTCGGGCTACATGCTGGAAGCGGCCCTGATGTCCGGCTTCACGTCGGTCGGGATGGACGTGTTCCTGCTCGGCCCGATGCCGACGCCGGCGGTCGCCATGCTGACGCGGTCGCTCAGGGCCGATTTGGGGGTGATGCTGTCGGCTTCCCACAACCCTTCCAACGACAACGGCATCAAGCTCTTCGATCCGGACGGCTACAAGCTCTCGGACGAGATGGAAAAGCAGATCGAAGATCTGATCGATTCCGATTCCAAATCCATGCTTGTCGAAGCTGATCGCATCGGCCGCGCAACGCGGGTCGAGAGTGCCCAGGAACGGTATATCGAATTCGCCAAGCGTACGATGCCGAAGCAATTGCGTCTTGCGGGGCTGCGCATCGTCATCGATTGCGCCAACGGGGCGGCCTATAAAGTTGCGCCGGAAGCGCTTTGGGAGCTTGGAGCGGAAGTCATCAAGATCGGCGTCGAACCGAACGGCCACAACATCAATCTGAACTGCGGGTCGACGTCGCCGAACACGCTCGTCGAGAAGGTCAAGGAGCTTCGCGCCGACATCGGCATTGCGCTCGACGGCGACGCAGACCGCGTCGTCATCGTGGACGAGAAGGGCGAGATCGTCGATGGCGATCAGCTCATGGCGGTGATCGCGGAAAGCTGGCACCGGACGGGCAAGCTCGCGGCGGGCGGCATCGTTGCAACGGTTATGAGTAACCTCGGCCTCGAGCGCTATTTGCGGTCCATCGGCTTGACGCTCGCGCGCACGCCGGTCGGCGATCGCTATGTCACCGAGCACATGCGCAAGCACGGCTTCAACGTCGGCGGCGAGCAATCGGGCCATATCGTGCTGTCCGACTTC
>JAEWCT010000191.1 GCA_023390485.1 Pseudomonadota bacterium | reverse complement strand
CCGAAAGCGTTGCATGGCTTGAGCGCTACCTGAAGGAATACACAGGCTGCGTCATCCTCGTGACCCACGACCGCTACTTCCTCGACAACATCACCGAGTGGACTCTCGAGCTCGACCGCGGTCAGGGCGTGCCGTGGAAGGGCAACTATTCCGGCTGGCTCGAGCAGAAAGCCAAGCGCGAAGCCGTCGAGAAGGCGCAGGAGGAAGGCAAGCAGAAGGCCCTCTCGCGCGAACTCGAATGGATACGGTCATCGCCGAAGGCACGACAGGCCAAGTCGAAGGCACGTATCACCGCCTACGAGAAGCTTGTTGATGAGGCAGGCCGCGAGGAAACCGGACGCGCGTCCATCCAGATCGCAACCGGCCCGCGTCTCGGCGGCGTCGTCATCGAAGCGGAAGGCCTGTCGAAAGCATTCGGCGACCGTCTGCTGATCGACGATCTCTCGTTCAAGCTTCCGCCCGGCGGCATCGTCGGCGTCATCGGCCCGAACGGTGCCGGTAAGACGACCCTTTTCAAGATGCTGACCGGTGCTGAGCAACCCGATAAGGGTTCGATCCGTCTCGGCGATACCGTGAAGATCGGCTACGTCGATCAGTCCCGCGCGCACCTGGACGACAAGAAGACAGTCTGGGAAGAGATCTCAGGCGGCCTCGATCAAATGCTACTCGGCGGCAAGAAGGAAGTGCCGAGCCGCGCCTATTGCGGCTGGTTCAACTTCAAGGGCGCCGACCAGCAAAAGAAGGTCGGCATGCTATCGGGCGGCGAACGCAACCGCGTACACCTTGCGAAGCTCCTGAAAGAGGGCGGCAACCTGCTGCTGCTCGACGAGCCGACCAACGACCTCGATACGGAAACGCTCGGCGCGCTCGAAGCGGCGCTCGAAGATTTCCCAGGCTGCGCCGTGGTCATCTCGCATGACCGCTTCTTCCTCGACCGGCTCGCGACGCACATTCTCGCGTTCGAAGGCGACAGCCACGTCGAATGGTTTGAAGGCAACTTCGCGGACTACGAAGAAGACAAGAAGCGCCGGCTCGGCGATCAGGCCGTCGAGCCGCACCGGATCAAGTTCAAGCGCTTCGAACGGTAACGCACCGCGGCGTCAGCCTGCGGACGGACACGCACACCGCTCGGAGTGCGTGTCCCTGCAGGCTTGCCTCAATACATCTGCAGCGAGAGCACGCCGCCGGGCCCAATCATCACGCCCCAGATTTCATCGGCACCGACTTCGATCGGGTGGTCGGGTGCACCGCCGCTCGCGCCGCCTTTGAGCTTGTAAGGGTATTTGCCGGGTGCAACGTCGAGCGTCGGTCCGTCCGGGCCCTTGCTGCCGGCGCCGGCCGGAACTTTGATCGTCTTGCCGGCGATGGTGATGACGGCCTCGGTATCGAGGTAGTTGCCGATTAGAAGCTTCGTTTGTCCCGGCTTCGCCATCAGCCCGGATTTCTTCGCCTTATCGTCTTCGCGCACGGTAAGCGCGACTGTCGTCTCGCCGTTGGCGCGCCCTAGCTTCAGGACAGCGGGACCCTCAGCCGTCGTGAAGTGAATCTCCGCGGAATCGTCCTTTACGACGGACTTTGATGTCTCCTCTTTCCAGTCGCGCTTGCCGAGTTCCCGACGATAAAAGGCAAGCACCGAGGTGAGCTTCGCCGGGACGCTGGCATTGGCGCCATGGCGGAACATCGACTGCTCGCTCCCGCTCAGCGAATGCTGTTTCGGCACGGGAAGGCCACCGGCATCTTCGGCTTCGAGTTCCTTTTCAGGCTCATTGGCGGGCGCACTTGCGGCATCGCCGTTTGCTGACGCTTCCGCGGCCACCTCCGGCTTTTCGAGTGCCGAGCCGTTGGCGGTGACGTTGACAGTTGCGCCCATCTTCATCAGCGTCAGCGAAATGTCCTGCTCCCCCTTGTGAAATCCGAGAACCACCATGTTCGCCTGGTTGATCACGGACTTCTCTTCGGTCCAGCCCACCGTCTTCATCTGGCTCCTGTAGAACGCTGCGATTTGCTTGATGCCGGATGACGAAGTGAATTCAAGGTTGCCGCGGGCGCCGTCGAATTCGACGTCCGCCGCCGTCGACGGAACCGGAATGGGCGCTGTGTTGCCGTCGAGAGCCGTCAATGCCTCCGTCGGCTCATCGGCAGCCTTGTCGGTCTTGTCTGGGGCGGCGGGCTTCGCTCCTTGCATCGAGTCAGCGACCGACTGCTGGGCCTGCTTGATGATGCTTGCCGCCAGGTCGTCCATGGCGTCGCCGATCTTGTCCTGAGGCTTCGCGGCCGGAGCGGGAGAAACCTCAGGCGCCTTCGCCGCTTCCTGCTTCTCGGCCGGGTGCAGGACATCAGGGGGAACAGCCTCGATCTTCACCGATGTCTTGCCGCCATCAGCCTTCTGCAGCACCAGGATCAGAGGCTTCCCAGCGTCGCGAACGTAGTAGGCATAGAGGCCGTTGTCGGTTTTCTGATCAGCATAAGACGCCTTGGCGTTATCCTTCACCGACCACGGCGACCAGCCACGCGCAATCAACTCCGTACGGAGGAAATCGGATGTCGCCTCGAGGGTGTCCGCCGTCACGCACGAAAGAAACGGGCGATCGCCGTCGAACTTGATGTCCGTTGCATCCTTGGGAAACGGCAAGTCGTTGGCGATAATCACGCCGGTATAGGTGACGCTCGTCGCGTTGTTCTGGGCGGGCGCGACCGTGACGAACACAGAAAGGCCAACCGCGCCTTTCTTCAAGGTCGCGATCGCCATCGTTGGGGTTTTGACCTGCTCGCCGAACGCCGGCGCATACGGCTGCCAGCCTGCCGCTGTGAGCGCCGCGACCGTACCCGCGGCCGCCTCTGGGACAGCGCCCGGCGCCGTGAAAATCGTCGACGACGGGCTTGCGAAGATCTCCTTCGTCCCAGAGACGCGGGGGAGTTTGCTTGTGTCGAGGGCTTCGTCCGCTGAAGCACCACTGATCCCGGCCAAGAAGGCAAATGCCGATAAGACAAACGAACGTGCGACGAAGCCGATGCTGCGCATGATTGTTCCATTCTCCGACGCGTCTGAGGTCAATGAGGTCGGAAGACCTGCATATTCGAGCAGCCCCACGTTTGCGAGAGAACCGGCCGGCAAATTCCGTTGACCACGGAGAATTCACAGCAAAAAGCCGCGCTTCGGTTAAAAGCGCGGCTTCAAAAACAACCATTCAGTCGGCTGACTAGCCATTGCTGTTGTTGACGATCGGGAGCTTCTTGGCTTCTTCCGAACTGAGCGACAGCTTCACGCCATCCGATACGCTCGTGATCTTATCGGCAGAAATCGCAAAGACCTTCGCGTTGATGCCGGCCGCAACGCCATCCGTCACGAGAATTTCCTGGACCTTGCCGGCGTCGTCGGACTTGACGCCGTTGACCTCACCGATTTTTGCGCCGTCGGCGCCGTAAACGGCGGCACCAATCTTGAGATCACTGGCTGGAACGGCCGCGGTCGCAGCCGCCGGAGCTTGGTTGCTCTCAGCTGCTGCGGGTGCTTCCGGCTGGGCCGGCGGCGCTTCGGCTGCGCCACCCTGCGGATTAGCCCCCTCGGCCGGGGCTTCCGTCGCGGCAGCGCCACCATCATGTGCGGGCTGTTCCGCGGACGGCAACGTATCGGCAGCGCCAGCGGCGCCGGCATCTGCGGGGGCCGCCTGGTCTGCTTCTGCGGGAGGTTGCTGCTGTTCCTGCGCCGAACCCGGCGTTGCCTGCATCGCGAAGCCGATGCTGAAAGCCAGCGCGATACCCAGCGCCGAACGCAACTTCAAAGAAATCATGGCCGTCTCCAATCCCCACCCACAACAGCACGCGCACTGCGCTTATAGGTTAACTATTATAGGATGCGCGTATCGAAATTGCTCGTTCTTGCTCGACAAGGACCACGGGTGCGGCGCTTTGTCAAAGCTCACGGCATCTCGCAAGTGGGGACGGATTCAGACCTTTGAATGGCAAGTGACCGGAGAGCCTGCAGCCTGTCGGATGATAGTGCCCGAGAGGCCACGCCTAGCGGCTTAGAGC
>JAEWCT010000122.1 GCA_023390485.1 Pseudomonadota bacterium | reverse complement strand
GGGTGCGTTTGCAATTCGAAGACCCCTGGCATGCTCGGCGGCTCAGCTGGCGGAACGGTGCTTCGCCGGTGCGCGCAACGCTGCAGAGTTTTCACCAGCGGCCTTAACACCGTAACTTGAGAAATCGCGCAACTCAGGCCAGAGATTGAAGCGATGGGTTCTGGTCATCTGCGGCTCACTCCGTGCTCATATCGGTCTTCGCGCTTGTAATCCTGACCACGTTGATCGCCGGCAAGGTCTTGGTGCCGCGTTTCCTGACGCACCACGTCCGGCTGGCGAACGCACCCGACCAGCCACGCGCGTTTGGTCGGGACATGGCTTGGCTCGCCATTCAAACCGAAGACAGCGACGCCGTGGCTGCCGCGCTCGGATTGAGCGGCTTGCGTCCCGCGAACTGGGATTCGGGCATCGGCGCGATTTACGATCCCGAGGTCTCGGAAGGACTGCTTTTCATTTCGCCGCCCATTCGAGGCTGGACCATCATCGCCGGGGAATCGCTGCCATTGCCGGCCGGTTCCCCGTTCGTCGACAAGATGACGCCGCTGCTCAGGCATCTGGGTAAGCAGTTTCGAAGCGTGCAGTACTTTGCGTCCTTCCCGATCATCGACTTTTACGCCTGGGCGCGCGTCGACAAGGGACGTTCCAAAAGGGCGTTCGCGATAGGCGAGGAAGGCGTTGTCTGGGATTCCGGCAAGCCGACGTCAGAGGAGCGGCGGCTGGGACTATCCTATGTCGAGATCAGGGGCATCGCAGAGCGTCACGGCGATCTTGGCGGCCAGCTGTTGTTGCATCCGACCGAAGAGAACGTCTTCGCTGTCGCCGCCGGTTGGAGCCTCAATCCGATGGCGCTGGAGGGCTTTACGCAGCGCCGCAGTGTTGGCTGGATTGCCGACGCGCCGCGCGCGTGGCGCCCCGAACGAGCCCGCCGGGTGGCCTAGCCTAACAGCCCGTCATCCAAGGCAGCGTTTACGACGCGCCCCCCTGGTCCAAGCAAAAATGCCCAAGCAAAATCACGCGATCACTGGGCGCGACGGCCGTAATCGTAATCCATGCGTGGACCAGGAAGCGGCGACGATCGATCGATTACTGCCGGGTCTCGGTTCGCCGAGCCCGATTGCCCGCTCTGCCAGTTATTGTCCTTCGTCGAACGCGCCGGAGGAATGAAAACCTGGTTGGCCGTGCAGAGCTTGCGTCGCGTTTCGTTCTGGCCGCAGGAGCGTGGCTTGCCGTCTTTCGACAGGCAAAACCGGACTTCCCTGAGGCTTCCGCCCGCACCGCCGCAAACGACCGCGATCATGTCCGGCCGGAACTGCGGATTGGCGCGCAGGAACTCCCGCTCGACGTCCGCGGCCGACACGATCTGCGACTCGAACGGATTACGAAACCGGTCGGGTATGGAGATGCTGTCGAACAGCCGGTGGGCCGTCGCGAAGTATTGCACCGGGTCCATGCCTGAGCACGTTCCGTGCGTCCGGTACTCGTGAATCACAAGCCCCCGGCTCGGCATGATGTCGAGCATGTTGGAGATGACGGGCTCGGGCACGAACGGGCGTCGCGACAGCCGGCAATTCGAAGGATAACCGTTTTCGTACTGCGGCCATAACCCGTGCAGAACGAAGGAGTACCGGCGTCCGTCGCGGCGATTGCATTGCGTGTCGTCGTCACGCCCCTGATCGGAGCAGTAGGTCGGGCTCCAGGACAAGACGAGCGCGTAGTAGTCGAACTTGCCGGGCTCGTCGCCACCATACTCGTCGCGGTCCGATCGCGATCCGTAATCGTCGTTGTCCGCCCGTCGGTTCGAACCACCGGAGCCATTGCTTGCGCCCGTACTGCTACCGCTCGGAATCGTACTCGGCGAAAGCGCCGTCCGTTGCTCGGCGACGAAATGCGCGATGTAGAATCCGAGCAGCGCAAAGACCAGGATCGTGAGAAGGAGATGCGGTCTCAGCATTTCATTGTCTCGGTGCTTTGAGTTTCAGACACTGCGTCGGGCCGAATGACGCTGCAGCCTAGGCCGATTGTTTCGCCAGCGCCGCAAGAATACGCGCCCAGCTGCGCGCGCCCTTCTCGAAACTTCGGACGTTGTATTTTTCATTCGGCGAATGGATGCGGTCGTCGTCGAGGCCGAAACCGATCAGCAGGCTGTCCATGCCGAGCGCATCGCGGAACGACGAGACGATGGGGATGGACGCGCCGCTTCCCATCAGGACCGCGCGCTTGCCCCATTCCGCTTCGAGTGCCTGTGCGGCTGCGCGCATCGACGGATCGCTCGTGTCGAACATGATCGCGCCGGAACCGTGATGGCCGAGCCAGGTCGCCTTGCAATCCGCGGGAATGAGCGTCGCGACGTAATTGCGGATGGACGTCATGACGTGTTCGGGATCCTGTCCCGAAACTAAGCGGCACGTGATCTTCACAGAAGCTTTCGCGGGGATCACCGTCTTCGATCCGACGCCCTGATAGCCGCCCGTCACGCCGTTGAATTCGAGCGTCGGCCGCGACCAGAGCTGTTCGATGACAGAGCGGCCCTTCTCGCCTGCAGGTGCCGCCAGGCCGACGGACCCTAGAAACGACGTTGCTCTGACGCCGAGGGATTCCCATTGCGCCAGCTGATCCGCAGTCGGTTCTTTGACGCCGTCATAAAAGCCCGGAGCGGCTACCTTGCCTGTGTCGTCATGGAGCGCGGCCATCACCTTCGCCAACACACGAATGGGGTTCGCGACCGGGCCTCCATAGATACCCGAATGCAGATCGCGCGACGGCCCCGTGATGATGAGTTCGTCGCCCACGAGGCCGCGCAACATCGTCGTGATGGCGGGCGTATCCTTGTCCCATTGCCCCGTATCGCAAACGAGCACGAGATCGGCCTTGAGCTCGTCTCCGTGCGCGGCAAGGAAAGCCGGCAGCGACGGCGACCCGCACTCTTCTTCGCCCTCGATCAGCACCGAAACGGCAATCGGCAGCTCGCCTGCAACTGTCTTCCAGGCTCTCGCAGCCTCGAAAAAGGTCATGAGCTGACCTTTGTTGTCCTCGGCCCCGCGAGCGACGATCACGTCGCCGTTCCCGTCCTCTTTGGCAATGCGTGGCTCGAATGGCGGCGTCTTCCACAAGTCCAGCGGATCGGGAGGCTGCACGTCATAATGCCCGTAGAACAGCACGTGCGGCATTTTCGGATCGCGATTGAGCCGGTCATGGGCGACCACCATCGGATGACCGCTTGTTGGCACAACCTTGGCCTCGGCGAAGCCAATGTCCTTGAGCGTCGCCGCGCACCATTCGGCGGCTTTGACGCAGCTCGCCTTGTAGGCCGGGTCGGTCGAGACGCTGTCGATCCGCAAAAGCTCGAATAAACGATCGAGACCGGCCGATTTTGATTGGCCTAGGGTGTCGAGAACGGTTTCGAGCGTACTCATCGTGCTAGACTTTCTGGCTTGTTGGGCGGCTGGCAGGGAACTGAATACGAAAGCTAGGAATACCGGGTCTCATTTGCTATGGCACCTCTCCCTGCGCCGATCACCCCTGACGAGAGTGGTAGGCAGCATGAAGACCGCATTGGAGGTCTGATGGCACAGCCAAACGCCGGCGGCAAAAAGAAATGGGTTTACGCGTTCGTTCCCGGCAACGCCGAGGGTAACGCCCGCATGGCCGAACTCCTGGGCGGAAAAGGGGCCAATCTTGCCGAGATGGCGTCGCTCGCCCTTCCGATACCGCCGGGTTTCACGATCACGACCGAGGTTTGCAAAGCCTTCTTTGCCGCAGGGTCCAAGCTGCCCGAGGCCCTGAAAGGCGAGGTGATGCAAGCGCTCGAAGCCATCGGCAATACGGTTTCGGCGAAATTCGGCGACGAAAAGTGCCCACTCCTCGTTTCCGTCCGATCGGGCTCGCGCGCGTCGATGCCCGGCATGATGGATACGATCCTGAACCTCGGTCTCAACGACAAGACGGTCGAAGGCTTGGCGGAGTTGACACACGATGCGCGCTTCGCGTTCGACAGCTATCGCCGCTTCATACAGATGTACGGCGACGTCGTGCTCGGCGTCGATCATGGAGCATTCGAGGACATCCTCGAGAATTTCAAAAACCTTAACGGCTTCGCCGCCGATACCGACCTCGACGCCGACGCGTGGCGCGAAATCATCGCCGATTACAAGGCCGCCATCGAACGCGAGCATGGCGGGCCATTCCCGCAGGACACAAGCGAGCAGCTGTGGGGCGCGATCGCGGCGGTTTTCGACTCCTGGCACAATCCACGCGCCGAGACCTATCGCCGGCTGCACGATATTCCGGATGACTGGGGAACCGCCGTAACGGTTCAGGCCATGGTCTTCGGCAACCTCGGCGACAATTCCGCGACCGGCGTCGCCTTCACGCGCAATCCGTCCAACGGCGAAAAGGAAATCTTTGGCGAATATCTTCCGAACGCACAGGGCGAGGATGTCGTGGCCGGTATCCGGACACCGCATCCGCTGACGAAGAAAAGCACGATCGGCACGCCCGAGACTTCGCTCGAAATCGCAATGCCTGAAGTCTTTGCAGAGCTGCGCAGAATTTTCGATCGCCTCGAGCAGCATTATCGCGACATGCAGGATGTCGAGTTCACCGTTCAGCTCGGAAAGCTCTGGATCCTGCAAACGCGCGCGGGCAAGCGAACCACCGAAGCGGCGCTGAGGGTCGCAGTCGATCTCGCAGCCGAAGGCCTCATCACTCAAGACGAAGCAATTCTTCGAATAGAGCCTTCGCAACTCGACCAGCTCCTGCATCCGGCGATAGACCCCGTGGCCGAGCACGACCTCATCGCCAAAGGGCTCCCGGCGTCGCCCGGAGCCGCATCGGGCGAAATCGTGTTCCATGCGGAGATGGCGGAAGCGCTGAAGGCCAAGGGACGCGATGTCATCCTCGTCCGCTCGGAGACGAGCCCCGAGGACGTTCATGGCATGCACGCGGCGGTCGGGATTTTGACGGCGCGCGGCGGCATGACCAGTCACGCCGCCGTCGTCGCGCGCGGCAT
>JAEWCT010000011.1 GCA_023390485.1 Pseudomonadota bacterium | reverse complement strand
GCTTCATCATTCCGCGCAACCATTCGATCGCCAGCGTTCTCGAGCTTTCGGGTGCCTCGATCTGCGTCCTGCCGGGTTCGAGCGACGAGGCCGCGATCGCCGATTTCTTCGGCTCGCGAAAAATGCGCTATCAGCTCATCACGACCGACCGCTGGGACGATTTGGTCAAGACGTATTCAAATGGCGGCTGCACGGTCCTGACCGGCGACGTAACCCTGCTCGCCTACGAAAAAAGCCGTCTCGGGAACGGGGCGGACCAGATGATCCTGCCTGAAATAATCACCAAGGAACCTTACGGTCCCGCCGTCCGCATCGGCGATGAAAGCTGGTTCGCGGTCGTCCGCTGGACACTGATGGCGCTCGTTGCGGCGGAAGAATTGAACATTTCGAGTTCCAACATCGAGACCGCGAAATCCTCCCCCTCCCATGAGGTGCGCCGCTTTCTGGGCCTCGACGCGGACCTCGGCGCGCCGCTCGGCCTGTCGCGCGATTGGGCCTATCAGGTCGTCAAGCAGGGCGGCAATTATGGCGAGATCTTCGAGCGCACGCTCGGACAGAATTCCGCGTTGAAACTCGATCGCGGGCTCAACAATGTGTGGACCAAAGGCGGCCTGATGTACGCGGCGCCATTCCGCTGATACGAATCCGCGGCAAAGGAATGCGGCGCGGCTCGTGAGCGACAGGGCTAGTCATGGGCGATCAAGCACCATTTGAACCACTGCTGAGCGCAGCCGCCTTCGCGATTCCCGTCGCGGTCCTGCTCACGCTTTTCGCTTTGCTTCTCCACCGGCGGCTCAAGCGGTCATCCGCAAAATCAAGCCAAGCGTCGCAATTGGTGTCGGGGATTGCGGCGCCGTTGTCGCCGGTCCGAGAAGACACGGCAGCCGAACTGCCGCCGAAGCTCGAGGATGTCGAAACGCTCAATAAGAAAATCGAGCTGGCTCTGGCGCGCGGCGAAAAGACATCGCTGTCCCGCCTCTATTGCGATCTGGCGGCGGGTCACGAACGCCTGGGGAATGTCGAAGCACGCATGTCGGCGCTGCGCTCTGCGGCGGGATACGGCGCGCTGCACGGACCCGGCGCGGCACACGCCGCAGCGCGTCTGGCCCTCGCCGAAGCCGCGCAACGAGCCGGTGATCTGACCACCGCATGCGAGCAGTGGCAAATGGCGAAAGCGGCGTACCAGCAAGCCGGCGACACCGATCAGCAGGAGCGCGTGGAAAAGCGGATGCGCGACAATGGTTGTCCGACCGACTGGGTCCTGACGGATTTCTGACCTACGCCATCAGTTCGAACCTTGGCCGGTCGGCATGATCGTCGTCGCGCCGCTCGAAGGTTGAATGCCCCGGTCGTCGCGTGCCGCCGTCATCAAAACCTCGACGCTGACGTTGTCGCCGTCTTTGATCTCGAAGGTCTTCTGGAAAATATGCCCGCCTGAGGAGGCGGTCACCTCGTACTTGCCTGGGGCCAGTACGTGCGTCGGAAGCGCGCCGACGCTTTCCTTGATCATCTCTCCGTCGTCCGTCTGGATCGTCCAGCGCGTGTCCGGCATCGCTTCGCCGCCGGATCGGGTGACGAGCTTGAACGTCGCCTTGCCGCCGGTATGCGTGACCGTCGTCTCCGTCAGCTTGCCCGCTTCGACCGTGACGTCGGTTTCGATTTTTGCGTTTGCGTCGCCGTATACCGAAACGACCCGGTAGATGCCGGAATTGAGCCGAATGATCAGGCTGGGCTTCGCCGCCGTGATCACGGCGGATCGGGTTTCGAACTGATCGCGATCGTCGGCGAAAATCGAATACGTCACCGAGCCGGGCGGCGCGGGCTTCCCATTTATGAGCGCCGACAGCCGAAGTCCCCCTGCGTTCAAAACGAACGCCTCGAACGGCGGGCCATCGGCAGCCTTGACGGTGATCTTGCGCGTCAGGTTGGCCCGCCCGAAAGCGGCATTGACCATGTAATCGCCGGGCTGAAGTTTGAGGAACGGACTCGCCTCATGCGACTCCATCAGAAGCTTCGATTTTCCGGCTTGTCCTCCCGTCTGAAAAACGCGCCACACTAGACCCTGGTCGATCTGCTGGCCGTCGCCCGTCAGCAGAGCCACCAGCTTGACGCCCGGCCCCTTGGTCTTGCCGCGTTCGACGACGGTCGTGTTCTTGCGCTTCTCGATCGTCGGTCCCCAAGGACCCGTCGGTGGTCCATCCGGTATCGGCTCTTCCGCAAACGAAGCCGTCGCTGCGAAGATCGATAGGAGCACGGCGGCGAGCGCAGCAACGTGTGCGCGGATTGAGACGCCCACGTGCCGCCGGGCTCGCGTCCGCCAACTGTTCGCTGCCGCTTCGATCATCCTGGTCCGATCTCGATCTTTTGACTTTCACCGGCGCGAACTTCGAAAGAAGCCTGCCCATGCTTGCCGCGCGCCTCACAGCGCACCGTATAGTGTCCCGGCGCCAAAAGCGCAGTTGCCTGCGTCCCCGTCGCGCGCCACGTCGGCATACCGCTCGCATCTGAGACTTCCCAGAAGATATCGCCGACGATCGCCGACTCTCCGGACGGCGGCGAGAAGTTCACTTCGCCCGCCGCGATATCGATGACGGCGTTCGCTGGCTTCCCCGCAACCACCTCGAACTCCTTCGTCGCCGAGATGTGAGAGACCGCAAGCGACGCCGTGATCCGGTAATGCCCAGGTGACAGGTCGAGCGCGAGGTCTGGCCCCATCGCCCGCGTGATGCCCGTGCGATCGCCGTCGATGCGGTCGACGCGATAGAAAATATTCTGGTCGGCTTTTGCAGGTGCTCCCGCGACGAGCGCCGAAACCTTGAGCGGCACGAGGACGAGCGCCAGCGTTTCCGTTACGGTCTGTCCAGCGCCGACGGCGATGCGTTTGCGAACGTCGCCGCTGCGCGAGCGGGCGCTGACGTAGTAGGTGCCTTCCGGAAGCGTGAAGCTCGCGTTCGGGCTCCGCGATCGCGCCACCTCCCGGCGGCCGTCCGGACTTTCCGGATCGTCGGCGGCCACCGCGAAAAGAACATCCTGAATTAT